>RFHG01000227.1 GCA_003696465.1 Gammaproteobacteria bacterium
CTCCCCTTTTGTCCCGGCGCGGGCCTGCCCGCGCGTATCCGTCGTTCGGACCGGAGAATCCAGACAGATGAAGGTTTCACAGCAGCATCAGGGCCTGTACCGCCCCGAATTCGAGCGCGACAACTGCGGCTTCGGCCTCATCGCGCAAATGGACAACCAGCCCAGTCATCGCCTGGTCCAGACCGCCATTGGCGCCCTGGCCCGCCTCACCCACCGCGGCGCGGTGGCGGCCGACGGCAAGAGTGGCGACGGCTGTGGCCTGCTGCTGAAGAAGCCGGATGCCTTCCTGCGCGCGCGTGCCGCGGAGTGCGGGATCGCACTGGAGCCGCTGTATGCAGTGGGCATGGTCTTCATGGACCCGCAGGCCATCGACGACAGCCGCGCCACGCTCGAGGCCGAGCTGCAGCGGGAGGGTCTGGCCGTGGCCGGCTGGCGCGAGGTGCCGGTAGACACCAGCGCCTGCGGCGAGGAGGCGCTGGCCAGCCTGCCGTACATTGCCCAGTGCTTCATCAATGCCCCTTCCGGCATGGACGAGGCGGCCATGGAGCGCCATCTGTTCGTGGCACGCCGGCGTGCAGAGATCGCACGCAGCGAGGATGTCCATTTCTATGTTCCCAGCCTGTCCAGCCGCACCATTTCCTACAAGGGGCTGGTGATGCCGGAATACCTGCCGGCGTTCTACCCCGACCTCAACGACGACAGCCTCGAGAGCAGCCTGTGCGTGTTCCACCAGCGCTTCTCCACCAACACGCTGCCGCAGTGGCGCCTGGCCCAGCCGTTCCGCTTCCTGGCGCACAATGGCGAGATCAACACCATTCGCGGCAACCGCAACTGGGCCGAGGCCCGTGCCCACACGCTGAAGTCGCCCGAGCTGCCCGACCTGGCCGAGCTGCTGCCGCTGGTCAACATGGAGGGCTCGGACTCCTCCAGCCTCGACAACATGCTCGAGGTGCTGCTGGCCGGCGGGGTGGACATCTTCCGCGCCATGCGCCTGCTGATCCCGCCCGCCTGGCAGAACATCGAACACATCGACCCCGATCTGCGCGCCTTCTACGAATACAACTCCATGCACATGGAGCCCTGGGACGGGCCGGCCGGCATCGTCCTCACCGATGGCCGCCACGCCGCCTGCACACTGGACCGCAACGGCCTGCGTCCGGCCCGCTGGGTCATCACGAAGGATCGCATCATCACCCTCGCCTCGGAGATCGGCGTCTATGACTACGCCCCCGGGGATGTGGTGGCCAAGGGCCGTGTCCGGCCCGGCGAGATGCTGGCCGTGGACCTCGACACCGGCACCCTGATCCGGCCGTCCGACGTGGACGAGATGCTGAAGAAGCGCCAGCCCTACCGCGAGTGGCTCGACCGCCACTGCAAACGCATCAGTTCGCCACTGGGTGGCGCCCCGCTGACCCGCGAGCCGTTGCCACTGGATCAGGTGCAAACGGCCGAGAAGCTGTTCAACCTCAGCTTCGAGGAGCGCGACCAGGTACTGCGGGTCACTGCCGAAGCCGGCATGGAGGCCGTGGGCTCGATGGGCGACGACACGCCGATGCCGGTGCTCTCGCGCCTGGTGCGCTCGCCCTACGACAGTTTCCGCCAGCAGTTCGCCCAGGTCACCAATCCCCCCATCGACCCGATCCGCGAGAGCATCGTGATGTCGCTGGAGACCTGCCTGGGCCGCGAGCGCAACGCCTTCGAAGAGACCGAGGATCATGCCCGCCGCGCGGTACTCAACACCCCGGTGCTGTCCGAGGCCGTGTTCGAACAGGTCACCACCCTCGACGGTGAGGCATACCGGGTGCACCGCATCTCGCTCAATGTGCCGGCCGAGACCGGCCTGGAAGCCGCGGTACGCGCCATCCGCGACGAGGCGGTACAGGCCGTGCGCGACGGGGCCGTGCTGCTGGTGCTGTCCGACCGGGACATCGCCCCGGACCGGCTGCCGGTGCACGCGCTGCTTGCCACCGGTGCCGTGCATCACGGGCTCATCGCCGCCGGCCTGCGCACCCAGGCCAACATCCTGGTCGAGACCGCCACCGCGCGCGACTCGCACCACTTTGCCTGCCTCATCGGCTACGGCGCCACCGCGGTCTATCCCTGGCTGGCCTATGAATCGCTGCACGACATGACCCGTACCGGCGAGCTGAAGGGCAAGTCCAGCGAGGCCCTGTGCGATGCCTACATCAAGGGCGTGGGCAAGGGCCTGCTGAAGATCCTCTCCAAGATGGGCATCTCCACCATCGCCAGCTACCGCGGTGCCCAGCTGTTCGAGATCGTCGGCCTGCACGACGAGGTGGTGGAGCTGTGCTTCCGTGGCACCACCTCGCGCATCCAGGGCATGAACTTCGCCGACCTCGAGGCCGACCAGAAACGCCTCATGCGCGATGCCTGGAACCCGCGCAAGCCCGTGCCGCAGGGCGGCCTGCTCAAGTATGTGCATGGCGGCGAATACCATGCCTACAACCCCGACATGGTGCAGACCCTGCACCAGGCCGTGACCTCCGGCGACTACCGCGACTGGGAGCGTCATGCCGACCTGGTCAACAACCGTCCGGCCTGCGTGCTGCGCGACCTGCTCAGGCTGCGCGAGGACATCGAGCCGATTCCGCTCGAGGAGGTCGAGCCGGTGGAGTCCATCGTCAGGCGCTTCGACTCCGCCGCCATGTCGCTCGGCGCCCTCTCGCCCGAGGCCCACGAGACCCTGGCCGAGGCCATGAACCGCCTCGGCGGGCGCTCCAACTCCGGCGAGGGCGGCGAGGATGTGGCCCGTTACGGCACCGTCAAGATGTCCAAGATCAAGCAGGTCGCCTCCGGCCGCTTCGGCGTGACGCCGCACTATCTGGTCAATGCCGAGGTGCTGCAGATCAAGATCGCCCAGGGCGCCAAGCCCGGCGAGGGCGGCCAGCTCCCGGGGCACAAGGTCAACGAGATGATCGCCAGGCTGCGCTTCTCCAAGCCCGGCGTGGCGCTTATCTCGCCGCCGCCGCACCACGACATCTACTCCATCGAGGATCTGGCCCAGCTGATCTTCGACCTCAAGCAGGTCAATCCGAAGGCACTGGTCTCGGTCAAGCTGGTGGCCGAGGCCGGGGTCGGCACCATCGCCGCCGGCGTGGCCAAGGCCTACGCCGACCTCATTACCATCTCCGGTTACGATGGCGGCACCGGCGCCAGCCCGCTGACCTCGGTGAAGTACGCCGGCAGCCCCTGGGAGCTGGGCCTGTCCGAGACCCACCAGACCCTGCGTCGCAACAACCTGCGCGACAAGGTTCGGCTGCAGACCGACGGCGGCCTGAAGACCGGCCTCGACGTGGTCAAGGCGGCCATTCTCGGCGCCGAGAGCTTCGGCTTCGGCACCGGACCGATGGTGGCCATGGGCTGCAAGTACCTGCGCATCTGCCATCTCAACAACTGCGCCACTGGCGTTGCCACCCAGGACAACGTGCTGCGCATGAAGCACTTCATCGGCAAGGTGGAAATGGTGATGAACTACTTCACCTTCATCGCCGAGGAGACCCGCCGCTGGATGGCCCGGCTCGGCGTGCGCACGCTGGACGAGCTGATCGGGCGCACCGACCTGCTCGAGATCGTCGAGGGCGAGACCGAACGCCAGCGCCGCATCGACTTCAGCCCCATCCTCTCCGATGGCGGCGTTCCGGCCGATGCCCCGCGCCGCTGCACGGTCGAGCGCAACGAACCCTTCGACAAGGGCGAACTGGCAGAGCGGATGGTGGCCGACATGCTCGATGCCATCGAGCACAAGCGCGGCGGCACCTTCCACTACGCGGTGCACAACACCGATCGCTCCATCGGCGCCCGCGTATCCGGCGAGATCGCCCTGCGTCACGGCAACTACGGCATGAACGATGCCCCCATCGAGGTGCGCATGACCGGCACCGCCGGGCAGAGCTTCGGCGTGTGGAATGCCGGCGGCCTGCACCTGTACCTCGAGGGCGATGCCAACGACTATGTGGGCAAGGGCATGGCGGCCGGCCGCATCGTCATCCATCCGCCGCGCGACAGCGGCTTTGCCAGCCACGAGACCACCATCATCGGCAACACCTGCCTGTACGGTGCCACCGGTGGCCGGCTGTACGCCGCCGGACTGGCCGGCGAGCGCTTCGCGGTACGCAACTCCGGCGCCATTGCGGTGGTCGAGGGCGTGGGCGACCACGGCTGCGAGTACATGACCGGCGGCGTGGTCTGCGTCCTGGGCGGCACGGGCGTCAACTTCGGCGCCGGCATGACCGGCGGCTTTGCCTTCGTGCTCGACGAGGACAACAGCTTCATGGACCGCTACAACCACGAGCTGATCGACATCCACCGCCTCGAGCCGGAGCACATGCAGGCCCATCGCGACTACCTGCGCGCCCTGATCGAGGACTTCGTGGCCGAGACCGGCAGCGCGCGCGGCCAGGCCATCCTCGACGACTTCAGTGCCTGGCTGCCCAGGTTCTGGCTGGTCAAGCCCAAGGCGGCCGAGCTGGAATCTCTGATCGACGCCCTGTCGGAGGCGGCCTGAGTCACGGTGCCACGCCCCCGGTCCCGCTTCAACCCGCAGGCAGGGCCCGTCCCCGGGCCCTGCCCTGCACGACGGGGCTAGCCACATGGCCGGGCGTATCCCGCAGCACTTCATCGACGAACTGATCGCCCGCACCGATATCGTCGAGGTGATCGGCCAGCGTGTGCCGCTGAAGAAGAAGGGCCGCGAGTATGCCGCCTGCTGCCCCTTCCATAGCGAGAAGACCCCTTCCTTCTATGTCAGCCCCGCCAAGCAGTTCTATCACTGCTTCGGCTGCGGTGCGCACGGTACCGCCATCGGCTTCCTCATGGAATACGACAACCTCGAGTTCGTCGAGGCCGTGGAGGAACTGGCCCGAATGGCGGGTGTGGAGGTGCCGCGCGAGCAGGCCAGCGACCGCGGCGGAGCCGCCCGCTCCGCCCCGGAACACGACCTGCAACCGCTGCGCGACCTGATGCAGGCCGCGGCCAGCTTTTACCAGGAGCAGCTCCGGCACAGCCCGCAGGCAGTGGAATACCTGCGCCAGCGCGGCCTGTCCGGCGAGATCGCGCGCGACTACGGGCTTGGCCATGCGCCGGACGACTGGGATGCCCTGCTGCAGCATCTGCAGGCCCCCGAGGAGCAGCTCGTCCAGGCCGGCCTCGCCATCCGCAACGAGCGTGGCCGCGTCTACGACCGCTTCCGCAACCGCATCATGTTCCCCATCCGCAACCGCCGCGGCCAGGTCATCGGCTTCGGCGGGCGCGTGCTCGGCGACGGCGAGCCCAAGTACCTCAACTCGCCGGAGACGCCCCTGTTCCACAAGGGACGCGAACTCTACGGCCTGTACGAGGCGCGCCAGTTCAACCGCCGACTGGACCGGCTGCTGGTGGTCGAGGGCTACATGGACGTCATCGCCCTGGCCCAGCACGGCATACGCAATGCGGTGGCCACGCTGGGCACGGCCACTACCCCGGAGCACCTGCAGGTCCTGTTTCGCACCGTATCGCAGCTGGTGTTCTGCTTCGATGGCGACCGTGCCGGGCGCGAGGCGGCCTGGAAGGCGCTGGCCGTCACCCTGCCCTTCATGCAGGACGGCTTTGAGGTGGGCTTCCTGTTCCTGCCCGAGGGCGAGGACCCCGACAGCCTGGTACGCGCCGAGGGACAGGCCGCCTTCGAGCGGCGACTGGATCAGGCCACCGGCATCAGCGAATACCTGATCGCGGAGCTGACCCGTCGGCACAATGTCCATACCCAGGCCGGGCGCACCCATCTGGCTACCGATGCCATGGCGCTCATCGGCCCCATGCCGCGCGGCCTGCTGCGTACCGCCCTGGTGGAGGAAGTGGCGCGGCTGACCCACCTGCGCCCGGAGCAGCTCGAGGGCGGGCAGGGCACCCGTATTGCGGCCGTGGACCGCAGGCAGCAGCTGCGCATCACGCCCGTGCGGCTGGCCCTCCACGCCCTGCTGCACGAACCGGCCCTGGCCGACGACGACATGCCCACGGACTGGCTGCACACGCTGGACCGCCCCGGCATCGATCTGCTGCTGGAACTCATTGAAACCATCCGCCGCGAACCCCATATAAGCCCTGCAGTCCTGCTCGAACGCTATCGCGGTACCGAGGCAGGCCGCCACCTGCAGCGTATCGCTGCCTGGCAGCCGCCGGGCTTCGAGGGCGCCGCCGTGGCCCGCATGTATCAAGACGCCATGGACACATTGCGCCGGCAGCACGAGGAGCAGCGGCTCGAGGCCCTGCTCCACAAGGCCGATACCGAGGGCCTGTCCGAGGCTGAAAAGCGGGAACTGCGCGGCCTGCTCGAACGGCGCTGAGTGCCGTTGCGGGCAACACGCCCATGGCGTGAAAGTGCCAGGCATGCTATAATGCCGGGTTCCATTCCGATATTTTGTTCAGGCATCCAGAGACCCCATGGATCAGTCAGCACAGCAATCCCGACTCAAGGAACTCATCGCCAAGGGCAAGGAGCAGGGTTACCTCACCTATGTCGAGGTCAACGACCACCTGCCCGACAACATCGTCGAGCCGGAGCAGATCGAAGAGATCATCGCCATGATCAACGACATGGGGATCCAGGTCTTCGAACAGACTCCGGACGCCGAGCAGCTGCGTCTGGCCGGCATCGGCAACACCGACGAGGAGGTGGCCGAGGAGGCCGTGGCCGCGCTCGCCTCGCTGGAAACCGAGCTGGGTCGCACCACCGACCCGGTACGCATGTACATGCGCGAGATGGGCTCCGTCGAGCTGCTCACCCGCGAGGGCGAGATTGCCATTGCCAAGCGCATCGAGGAAGGCCAGGCCCAGGCCCAGCATGCGCTCGCCCACTATCCCGAGACCGTGCGCGTGCTGCTCGACGAGTACGAGAAGGTCAAGGCCGGCGAGATGAAGCTCACCGACCTGGTGGTCAGCTTCATCGACCCCAATGCCGATGACGAGGTCGCACAGCCGGTCACGAGCGGCCCCGATGCCGACAAGGACGACGACGAGGATGCCACCCCGGTCGATACCGGCCCGGACCCGGAAGAGGCAAAGAAGCGCTTCGCCAAGCTCAAGCGCCTGTACAACAAGGTCATCAAGGCCGCCCAGGGCGACGATGCCGAGGCCCTGAAGAAGGCCCAGGCGGACCTGGCCGACTACTTCATGGAATTCAAGCTGGTGCCCAAGGTGCTGGACGGGCTGACCCGCAACCTGCACGCAATGATCGCCCGCATCCGTGAACAGGAGCGCCTGATCATGGACCTGTGCGTGAACAAGGCGCACATGCCGCGCAAGGCCTTCATCGACAGCTTCCCCGACAACGAGACCAACCCGGACTGGCTGCCCGGGCTGCTGCGCGGCCGGCAAAAGTATGTCGCCGCCCTGAAGGAGTTCAAGGATGAAATCCTGCGCGCCCAGCAGAAACTGGCCGCCATCGAACAGGAGGCCGGCCTGTCCATCGCCAACATCAAGGACATCAACCGCCGCATGTCCATCGGCGAGGCCAAGGCCCGCCGCGCCAAGAAGGAGATGGTCGAGGCCAACCTGCGGCTGGTGATCTCCATTGCCAAGAAGTACACCAACCGCGGCCTGCAGTTCCTCGACCTGATCCAGGAAGGCAACATCGGCCTGATGAAGGCGGTGGACAAGTTCGAGTACCGCCGCGGCTACAAGTTCTCGACCTATGCCACCTGGTGGATCCGCCAGGCCATCACCCGCTCCATTGCGGACCAGGCGCGCACCATCCGCATCCCGGTGCACATGATCGAGACCATCAACAAGCTCAACCGCATCAGCCGGCAGATGCTGCAGGAGATGGGGCGCGAACCCACCCCCGAGGAGCTGGCCGAGCGCATGGAGATTCCCGAGGACAAGGTGCGCAAGGTGCTCAAGATCGCCAAGGAGCCGATCTCCATGGAGACCCCCATCGGCGACGACGAGGACTCGCATCTGGGCGACTTCATCGAGGACGTGAATGTCCTCTCGCCGATCGAGTCGGCGGTCAACACCAGTCTCTCCGAGGCCACTCGCGAGGTACTGGCCAGCCTGACCCCGCGCGAGGCCAAGGTGCTGCGCATGCGCTTCGGTATCGACATGAACACCGACCACACCCTCGAGGAGGTCGGCAAGCAGTTCGATGTCACCCGCGAGCGCATCCGCCAGATCGAGGCCAAGGCCCTGCGCAAGCTGCGTCATCCGACCCGTTCGGAGATGCTGCGCAGCTTCCTCGACATCGAATAACCCCACCCTTGCATGCGGCCCGTACATCCGGCAGGATGGCGGGCCGTGTCCCACGGGCCTGTAGCTCAGTTGGTCAGAGCAGTCGACTCATAATCGATTGGTCCCAGGTTCAAGTCCTGGCGGGCCCACCATCTTCCGCATCTCCCTGCCCCGGACACTTGATTATGCCCCCGGATTTGGCATAGTTGGGCAAACCGGAACGGCTTTTTCACCAACCCTCAAGGAACAGCGCATGGATCTGGCCACCCTGATCGGCCTCGTCAGCGTCATCGGCGTCGTCGTCGGATCGATCCTGATCGGCGGCGACATCGGCATCTTCATCAATGTGCCGTCGATCATCATCGTCGTCGGCGGCACCCTGGCTGCCACCATCATCCGCGTCTCGCTGGGGCAATTTCTGGGCTCCTTCAAGGTCGGCCTGAAGGCCGTCTTCAACAAGCAGACCCCGCCGGAGAAACTCATCGAGGAGGCCGTGGAACTGGCCAATGTGGCGCGCAAGGAAGGCATCCTGGCGCTGGAGAATGCCGAGATCAGCGACCCCTTCCTCAAGCGCGGCATCTCGCTGTGCATCGACGGGCACCCGCCGGAAGTGGTGCAGCAGATGCTGTCCAAGGACATCAACCTGGCCATCGAGCGCCACGAGGTGGGGGTCAACATGTTCAAGGCCATCGGCGACTATGCCCCGGCCATGGGCATGATCGGTACCCTCATCGGTCTGGTGCAGATGCTGTCCAACATGTCCGACCCGAAATCCATCGGCCCGGCCATGGCGGTGGCCCTGCTCACCACCCTCTATGGCGCCATCATCGCCAACGGTTTTGCCCTGCCGATCTCGGAAAAGCTCAAGACCATCAGCGACCAGGAGCGGCTCACCCGCAGCCTGATCCTGGAATCCATCTCCGCCATCCAGGCCGGCACCAACCCCAGGGTGATGGAGCAGCTGCTCTATACCTATCTGCCGGAATCCAAGCGGCCGGCGGCAGATGCCGAATAGAGGCACCCGGGCACCATGAGCGAAGAAGAGGCCAAACAGGAGGACTGCCCCAGCGGCGCGCCGGCGTGGGTGATGACCTTCGCCGACCTGATGTCGCTGCTGATGTGCTTCTTCGTGCTGCTGCTCTCGTTCTCGGAGATGGACGTGCAGAAGTTCAAGCAGATCGCCGGCTCCATGAAGTACGCCTTCGGCGTGCAGCGCACCATCGAGGCCAAGGACATCCCCAAGGGCACCAGCGTCATCGCGCAGGAATTCAGCCCGGGCAAGCCGACGCCCACCACCCTGCAGGTGGTACAGCAGGAGACCACCGACGACACGCGTGACAATGTCGAGATGATGGAGGCCACCTCGAAGAAGATCCAGGAGATGGCCGAGACCCTGCGCGAGGAGCTGAAGGACGAGGTGGATCAGGGCCTGCTCGAAGTCGACACCGAGGCCAACGAGGTCATGATCCGCATCCGCGAGAAGGGCTCCTTCCCCTCCGGCAGCGCGGTCATCAACAAGTCCTTCCTCCCCATCCTGCGACGCATTGCCGAGGTACTGAAGAAGACCGACGGCGAGATCGTGGTGGCCGGCCATACCGACAACATCCCCATCTCCACCCCCACCTATCCCTCCAACTGGGTGCTCTCGGCCGCACGTGCCGCCAATGTGGTGCACTACTTCAGCAAGATCGACCCGGAGCTCTCGAAACGCATGCAGATCCGAGCCTATGCCGATACCCGGCCCAAGGCACCGAATGACACCCCGGAAAACCGGGCCAGGAACCGCCGGGTCGAGATCATCATCCGCGAGGGCAGCCAACAGCCGATCGAGGTCGAGGACCCCGAGAACATCCTGGAGATCCAGCAATGAGTGATCCGGGCGCAAGCGAGCGGCGGCGCAGTTTCCGCGTGACCGACCGGGTGGCGCTGCAGGTCCGTGCACTGGATGATGCCGGCCTGGCCAGGGAGGAGGCCGAATTCGACCTGGAGCGGGAACGGCTGGCGCTGGTCAACGACTACCTGCTGCAGAAGGACCAGGCCCTGCCGCGCCTGGCCGCCATCCAGTCGCATCACCCGGACGTGGCCGCATACCTGCGGCATCTCGAGCACAAGATCGACCAGCTGGCCGGTGTCTTCCAGCAGCGCGAACTTGGACTCCCGCAACGCCCCACGCATGAGGTCAACCTCAGCGCCACCGGTATCCGTTTCGAACATGATGCCGCACTGCCAAAGGACGGCCCTGTGCTGCTCGACATCGTGATCTACCCGGAGCTCGCCGTCATCCACGCCCTGGGGCGCGTGGTCTGGTGTCGCCCGGCCGGGGACGGACAGCACGAGATTGCGGTCGATTTCAGCCGCATCGATACGCGGGACGCGGATCTGCTGGCACGCCACAACATACGCACCCAGCTGCGCAGCATCCGGCGACCGCTCGACGAGGACTGATGGCCGACCCTGCCCTACTCGAACAGGTCACCGGGCTGCGCATCCCGGCGCTGGCCGAACACCTGCGCGCCTGCCGCGACACCCTGGACGCACCGGGCACCGCGCTGGCCGATGTCGGTGTCATCATCAACCGCGATCCCGGGCTGGCCACACACTTCTTCCGTCACATCAACAAGAGCCGGCTCGATGGCAGCCGCCCGCTCATCAGCACCATCGAGAGCAGTCTCAACCTGCTGGGCGAAACGGCCATCCGCAACCTGCTCGAGCAGGTACCGGTGCTGGAAGAGCAGGTCACCGACAAGGCCGTCCTGCAACACTGGTACCGACTCATCGTGCGCAGCCGGCTGGCGGCCGAGATTGCCGCCGACTGGGGCCGGCTGCAGAACGACCGCGCACCCAGCGAGCTGATGGCGGCCTGCACCCTGCTGCCGCTGGGAGAATACCTGCTGGCCCTGCTCGAACCCGCCAGCTTCCTTGCCTGTGCCAGGGAGGAGCTGGCCGGCGGCCACCGCAACACCTGCGAGCTCGAACGCCTGGGCATCCGCAGCCGCGATCTGGGACGGGAGGCCGCCCGCGCCTGGGGACTGCCCCAGCTGCTGCAGGAGGCCCTGGATCCGGCCGCCATGATCGGCCGGGCACAGAACGTGGTGGTCGCCTACGCGCTGGCCAGTGCAGCCGATGTCGAGCACTGGCGCAGCCCCGCCGTGGAGGCGGCCATGGAGCTGGCTTCGGGCTATCTCAACCGCCCATTGGCCGAGGTCAGCCACCGGGTGCATCAGGTCGCTGCCCATGCCGCACGCCAGTTCCGGCTGCCTGGCGTCATCCCGCCTGCGGCCAAGCTGCTGTGGACCGTGCTGCCGGAGCCGGGCAGCCAGGGAGAAGCAGAGCCGGAAACGCCCCCCACGGCGGAACCCGAAACCGCCCCGCCCTCGCCCGCCGCACCGGACATCGCGCCGCTGAAGCAGGCCCTGACCCGAACCCTGCAGGAAGGCGGCGATGCCAATGCCCTCATCCGTACCCTGCTCGAACGGCTGCACGAGGACTACGGCTTCGAGCGCAGCCTCCTGCTGCTGCCCGATCCGCAACGCACCCGGCTCAATGTGCGCCACCAGCGCGGCTTTGGCCGTGAGACGGCCGGGCTGTTCGTGGACCTCGTCCGCCCCGGCCTGTTCCGCAAGGCGATGGAGAAACAGCAGCTGCTGTGGATCCGCGACGAGAACTATCCCAAAGTGGCTGCCGGCCTGCCCGAGCGCTGGACCCGGGCGGTGGCCTCGGCCAACTTCCTGCTGCTGACGCTCGGGGTGGGCGAGCGCACGCTGGGCGTGATCTATCTCGACCAGGGTGGGCGCCCCATTCCGCCCGAACTGGCCCGGGCCCTGCAGCCGGCGGCCAAACTCCTGGCTCGCGCGCTGCAGATCGCGCACGAGCGCAAGCATCAGCGCAAGGCGTAGTCCAGCACCAGCCCGGCAAAGATCGCTGCGCCGACCCAATTGTTCTCGAGGAAGGCCTTGAAGCAGGCCGCCGGCTCCCTGTTGCGCACCCGCCATTGCTGATGCAGCATCAGCAGGGCCGCCACGGCCAGTCCGGCCAGCCACCAGCCATCGAGTCCCGCCTGGCGTCCGGCCAGCCACAGCGCCAGCAGGAACAGGCCCTGCAGCACGCCCACCATGAACCGATCGAGATCACCGAACAGGATGGCGGTGGACTTGACGCCGATGCGCAGGTCGTCCTCGCGGTCGGCCATGGCATACAGCGTGTCATAGGCCGTGGTCCACAGCAGGTTGGCAATGAACAGCAGCCAGGCCACCGGCGGCGGGAAACTGCCTGTCTGTGCGGCAAAGGCCATGGGTATGGCCCAGCCAAAGGCTGCGCCCAGGTGTACCTGCGGCAGATAATGAAAGCGCTTCATGAAGGGATAGGTCGCCGCCAGCAGCACCGCCACCACCGACAGGCGAATCGTGAGGCTGTTGAGCGTGAGCACCAGGGCAAAGGCCAGCAGGCAGAGCAGCACGAAGATGCCCAGTGCCTCGCGTGGAGTGATCTCGCCGGCGGCAAGCGGCCGCGTCCGGGTACGCGCCACATGCGGGTCGAACCCGCGGTCGGCATAGTCATTGATGGCACAGCCCGCCGAGCGCATCAGCACCACGCCGGCAACAAAGACCGCCACCACGCGCCAGTCAGGATGTCCCTCGCCCGCAATCCACAGTGCCCACAGGGTGGGCCAGAGCAGCAGAAAGATGCCGATCGGCCGGTCCAGGCGGATCAGGCGGGCATAGGCCGACAGGCGCTGGCGGCGGCAGGTCGGGTTCCTGAAGCAGTCAACGAGATTCATCTCGGTCCGAATGTTGTGGGGGCGTATAATCTTACGCAATATCCTGCCTACAGTCTTTGGGAGCCAGCATGAGCAAACACTACGACCTGATCGCCATCGGTGGCGGCAGTGGCGGCCTCTCGGTCGCCGAACGCGCGGCCCGCTACGGGGCCCGCTGCGCGGTGGTGGAATCCGGCCGCCTTGGCGGCACCTGCGTGAATGTCGGCTGCGTGCCGAAGAAGGTCATGTGGTATGCCGCCGAGATCGCGCATGTACTGGAGATGGCGCCCGACTACGGCTTCTCCGTCGAACGCGGCCCGCTCGACTGGGGCGAACTGGTGCGCAGGCGCGAGGCCTACATCAGCGGCATCAACACCTGGTACCACAGCTATCTCGAGGATTCCGACATCGACGAGATCCCCGGCCATGCCCGTTTCGTCGATGCGCATACCCTCGAGGTCGAAGGCAAGCGGTACACAGCCGACCACATCGTCATCGCCACCGGCGGACGTCCGGCCGTGCCGGAGGTGCCGGGCGCCGAACTCGGCATCACCTCCGACGGCTTCTTCGCCCTTGCCGAACAGCCCCGGCGCGTGGCCGTGGTGGGCGCAGGCTACATCGCGGTGGAGATCGCCGGTGTGCTCAACGCCCTTGGCTCCGAGGTCAGTCTGTACCTGCGCCGGGAGCACTTCCTGCGCAGCTTTGACGCCATGCTGCGCGAGGGACTGATGGAACAGATGCTGGAGGACGGCGTCTCCATCTTCTCCCGTACCCAGGTCGCGGAACTCAGGCGCAGTGATGAAGGCATCACCCTTATTTGCGACCAGGGCAGCGAGACCCACGGCCTGGACGCGGTGATCTGGGCCATCGGCCGCAGCCCCAACACCGACGACCTCAACCTGGAGGCGGCGGGCGTGCAGCGGGCAGAGGACGGGACCATCCCGGTCGATGCCTTCCAGAACACCAATGTGGAGGGCATCTACGCCGTCGGTGACATCATCGGCCAGGCCCAGCTCACGCCGGTGGCCATCGCTGCCGCCCGCCGTCTGGCCGACCGCCTGTTCGGCGGCCAGCCGGAACGGCACCTGTCGTACGATCTCATCCCCACCGTGGTCTTCAGCCACCCGCCGATCGGCACCGTGGGCCTGACCGAGGGCGAGGCGCGCGCGCTGCACGGCGCGGCGGTCAAGGTCTATCAGACCCGCTTCACCCCCATGCTGCATGCCTTCACCGAACGCAAGGTGCAGACGGCGATGAAGCTGGTCACGGTAGGCGCGAAGGAGAAGGTGGTCGGCTGCCACATCCTTGGCCCGGGAGCCGACGAGATGCTGCAGGGCTTTGCCGTGGCCATCCGCATGGGCGCCACCAAGCGCGATCTGGACGACACCATTGCCATCCATCCCACCAGCGCCGAAGAACTGGTGACCATGCGATGAAACTGCGCGCCTTCGAGGGCAGGTCACCGCAACTGGGCGAACGCGTGTTCGTGGACGAGGCGGCGGTGATCATCGGCGATGTCGTGCTGGGTGATGACTGCTCGGTCTGGCCCGGCACGGTAATCCGGGGCGATATCCATTACATCCGCATTGGTGCGCGCACCAATGTGCAGGACAACAGCACCCTGCATGTCACCCACGCCAGCGAATATACCGCCCCGGACGGCTATCCCCTGCACATTGGCGATGAGGTGACCATCGGCCACGGCGCCATCGTCCATGCCTGCACCATCGGCAACCGCTGCCTGATCGGCATGGGCAGCATCGTCCTCGACGGGGCGGTGCTGGAGGACGAGGTGCTGCTCGGCGCCGGCAGCCTGGTCGCGCCCGGCAAGCAGCTTGAGGGCGGCTATCTGTGGCTCGGACGCCCGGCCCGGCGCGCCCGCCCGCTGACCGAAAGGGAGCGCGAGTACCTGCGCTATTCCGCCGAGCACTATGTGCGGCTGAAGGACCGCTTTCTGTCATGAGTGCGCACCTGCCGGACTGGCTGCAGCCACTGCTGCCCTGGATCGCCCCCATGGCGGGACTGTCTCTCCTGCTGCTCGTGGGCAGCATCCTGGCCCTGCCCTGGCTGGTGACCCGCATCCCCGAGGACTACTTCGTCTCGCCCGAGCCATGGCGTGCCAGCCACCCGCCGCGCCATCCGCTGGTCCTGCTCGGCATCCTGCTGGCCAAGAACCTGCTCGGCGCCGTGCTGTTGCTGGTGGGTGTGCTGATGCTGGTGCTGCCGGGCCAGGGCCTGCTCACCATGCTGGCCGGCATCGTGCTGCTCGACTTCCCCGGCAAGCGCAGGCTGGAGCGCTGGCTGATCCGCCAGCCGACGCTGTTCAAGGGAATCAACTGGCTGCGCGAACGCAGTGGCCACCCGCCGCTGCGGCCCCCGCAGGGATAACCGCTTCAGCCGCGCAGTTCGGCCAGTACCGGGCCCGTTTCCGGCCGCACGCCGCGCCAGATGAAAAAGGCCTCGGCGGCCTGCTCCACCAGCATCCCCAGCCCGTCGGCCACGGCACCGGCACCCAGGGCGCGCGCCCAGGCCGTGAAGGCGGTCTCCCCATCCCGGCGGTACATCATGTCGTAGGCCAGCGTACCGCTGCCGATCACGGCCTCGGGCACGGCCGGCACCTCCGCGGCAAGCCCCGCCGCCGTGCCGTTGATGACCACATCGAAGGGCTGCGCCGGCACCTCGTCCAGGCCCAGCCCGCGTACCGGCCCCAGATCGGCAAAGTCACGCGCCAGGTCGCGTGCCCGTTCCGCCGTGCGGTTGGCCACCAGCAGCTCGCCCGGTTGGCGAGCGAGCAGGGGTTCCAGCACGCCCCGCACCGCACCTCCGGCACCCAGCACCAGAATCCGCCGGCCCTCCAGGGATACCCCGAGGTTGTCCTCGAGGTCGCGCAGCAGCCCCACGCCGTCGGTATTGTCGGCGCGGATCAGGCCTTCCTCGTCGAAGCTCAGGGTGTTGGCGGCCCCTGCGCGGTACACGGCCGCGCTGCGCTTGTCCGCCAGGGCGGCGGCCTCGGACTTGAACGGCACGGTGACATTCATGCCGCGACCGCCCTCGGCGGCAAAGCGGTGCACCGTCTCGTCGAACCCGTCCAGCGGCGCCTCGATGGCGGTATAGACCAGGTCCTGCCCGGTCTGCTCGGCAAAGCGGGTGTGAATGAAGGGTGACAGGCTGTGGCCGACGGGATTGCCGACCACCGCATAGCGGTCCGTCATCCGACCTCCCGCAGCCACTCGGCAACCTGGGGGGCATAGTAGGTGAGGATGCCGTCGGCACCGGCGCGCTTGCAGCCCAGCAGGGCCTCGAGCACCGTGGTGCGCTCGTCCAGCCAGCCGTTCTGCGCTGCCGCCTTGAGCATGGCGTATTCCCCGCTCACGTGATAGACGAAGGTGGGCACGCCAAAGGTCTCCGAGACCCGGCGCACGATGTCCAGGTACGGCATACCCGGCTTGACCATCACCATGTCCGCTCCTTCCTGCAGGTCCATCGCCACCTCGCGCAGGGCCTCGTCGGAATTGGCCGGGTCCATCTGGTAGGTGTACTTGTTGCCGGCACCCAGATTGGCGGCAGAACCCACCGCATCGCGGAACGGGCCATAGAAGCTGGAGGCATACTTGGCCGAATAGGCAAGAATCCGGGTGTTGCGGTGGCCGGCGCCTTCCAGGGCCTCGCGGATGGCACCGATGCGTCCGTCCATCATGTCGGAAGGGGCCACCACATCGGCACCGGCCTCGGCATGCGACAGGGCCTGGCGTACCAGCACCTCCACCGTCTCGTCGTTGAGCACATAGCCGGTATCGTCGATCAGCCCGTCCTGCCCATGGGTGGTGAAGGGATCGAGGGCCACATCGGTGATCACCCCCAGCTCGGGGAAACGCGCCTTCAGGGCGCGCACGGCGCGCTGGGCCAGTCCTTCGGGATTCCACGCCTCGCGTGCATCCTCGCTCTTGGCCTCGGGCGGGGTGACCGGGAACAGGGCCATGGCGGGAATGCCGAGGGTCAGCGCCCGTTCCGCCTCGGCCAGCAGCAGGTCGATCGACAGCCGCTCGACACCGGGCATGGAGGGCACCGCCTCGCGCCGTCCTTCGCCCTCGAGCACGAACACCGGGTAGATGAGATCGTCGCTGCCCAGCCGATGCTCACGCATCAGCCGGCGCGAGAAGTCGTCGCGGCGCATGCGCCGCAGGCGGATGACGGGCCAGGGGCCATTTTCGATGATCACGGGCAAACGCTCCTGAGGTTCAGGTCTTGCCCCGTATTGTCCACGCTTGTGCCGCCGCCGACAAATCGGCGCGGATCGAGGGCTCAGGCCGCTGCGCTACCGTCGTCGGCCACTACATCGAGCAGCAGGCCCTGGTTGCGGCACTGCGGCACACCCAGGCCCAGATTGTGGGCATCCACACCGGCCGCCCGCAGCTGGCGAACCGCAAGCGCTGCCAGCTCGCAACAGGGGCCGCGGCCAAACAGCCAGAGCGGCCGGCCATCGGTGAGCTCCCGGTGACGGTGCTCGAGTTCGTCGAAGGGGACATTGCATGCCCCGGGCAGACTGCCCGCAGCATGCTCCTCGGGTCGGCGCAGATCCACCAGCCGCACCCGGCCGGACATGGCATCGGCCAGGATGCGCCGAACCTGGCTGGAAGACGGGCTGCCCGCCGGCATGTCGAGTTCGCTGACCAGCAGGTGGGCCTCGTGCAGGCGACGGATGGCCAGCCCTTCGATGAGATCGAGCATCTGCACGATGGCCGCCTCCTCGGCCAGCCGGTAGATGACGTTCTGCCCCAGCTTGCGTGACTCGACCAGGCCGGCGTTGCGCAGGTGCTGCAGGTGCTGGGAGGTATTGGCCACGGTCAGGCCGGTCAGGCGCGCCAGGCTCTCGACGCTGCGCTCGCCCTGGCTCAGGTGCCTAAGCAGGGCCAGTCGATGGCCGTTGGCGAAGGCCTTGCCCACGCGCGCAAGGCAGGCGCAGATGCGCTGCTGGAAATCGGCTTGCATGGCAGTGACTCCTGTATCGGCATCCATTGCTCTTTGCTGTTCCTTTTCCCTGGTTTCCGGCAAGGCTCATGGCCCCTGTTTTGGGTGAAATGTACGGCAATTCAGTCGCTTCTGCAAGCCGCCCGTCCCTGAAGCAGGCGGGCATGCATCACAAAAACCCGGTTTTCACGGCCTGGCAAGCCGCTGAAAAAACGGCCAAAAGTCCAATAACAAGGCCGTTTTCTGCTTCTATAATCGACCCATGCCTCCTGGATGCGGCCGGGGCAAGGCACAGATTGCGGGCAAGTCCTGCCGGAAACACATAACTACAGGAAACCACCATGCCGCGTATACTCGTTGCCGAGGAGTCGGCAACACTGCGCTACATTCTCGTTCGCATGCTGGAGCATGCCGGACACACGGTCGAGCAGATCGAGGACTGGCCCTCCCTTGCCGAAACGCTGGCTGGCAGCACCCGGCCCGATGCACTGGTACTGGGCTGGCCCGAACCGGTGCCGGAGGAGATGACGGGGATCCTCGAACAACTCTCATCCACCCGGCTGCAGGGGCTGCCGGCCCTGTTCCTGACCCATGAGCCACCCCCGGAACTCCTGCAGTACACCCTGGAGCGCAAGGCCTCCGCCCTCGTTCCCTGGGAATCCCACGCGGAACTGTCCGAAGGACTGGAAACGCTGCTGCAGGCACGCCCGGAGACGCCGCCCGAAGCAGACCACGCGGCGCAGGGCAGCGATCGCCTGCGCATCCTGCTGGTGGACGACTCGCGCAGCATCCGCCTCGGCTACCGCCGCATCCTCGAGCGGGCCGGACACCAGGTCACCGGCGCAGGGAGCGTCGACGAGGCCTGGCAACGGGCGCTGGAACAGCCGTTCGACCTGGCCATCATCGACTATTTCATGCCGGGAAAGAACGGCGACGCACTGTGCCGCATGCTGCGCAACGACCCGCGCACGCGCAACATCCGCCTGTCAGTGCTCACCGGCACCTATCTCGACGAGGTCATCGCCCGGTGCCTCGAGGCGGGTGCCGTCGAATGCATGTTCAAGAACGAGTCGATGGACCTGTTCCTGGCCCGGGTACAGTCGATCAGCCGTCATGTGCACTACCAGCGCGAGATCGAGGCCGAGCGCTCGCGCCTGGCGGCCATCCTCGAGTCCGTGGGTGATGGCGTGTACGGGGTGGACCCGGAGGGACATATCACCTTCATCAACCCGGCGGCCTGCCGCATTCTCGGCTTCGACACACCGCCGCTGGGCGAATCCGCCTTCGAACTGTTCCATGGTATCGACACCCGGGGACGGGCCATCCCCGGCGACCACTGCCCCCTGCAACAGAGCTACGCCAGCGGCCGCCCGCTGGCCGGGCACGAAGGAGTCTTCCGCACGCGCGACAACCGCGTTTTGCCGGTGGCCTGCAGTGCCTACCCGCTGATCGTCAACGGGGAGCGGCAGGGCATGGTGGTGGCCTTCCGCGACGTCTCCGAGCAGCGCCTGCTGGAGGAGCAGTTGCGCTGGCAGGCCACGCATGACCCCCTGACCGAACTCTTCAACCGCCGCTACTTCGAGGAAGAGCTGGAGCGCGAGGTCCAGCGCCACCAGCGTGGCGAACCCGACAGCGCCCTGCTGTACATCGACCTCGACCAGTTCAAGTACCTCAACGATACCGCAGGCCACGAGGCCGGCGACCGCCTCCTGATCGACATCGGCCGGCAACTCGAGCGTCGTCTGCGCCGCGGCGACACCCTGGCCCGGCTCGGTGGCGACGAGTTTGCCCTCATCCTGCGCAACATCGAACGCGAGACCATCGAGGAGATCGCCGAGAATTTCCGCCAGATGCTCAGCGAATACCGCTTCCATGCCGAGGGGCGCAGCTACAACATTGGCGGCAGTATCGGCATCGCCATCATCGATGGCGACACCCGCAGCAGCAGCGAGGCCCTGGCCAACGCCGACATTGCCTGCCATATCGCCAAGCGCAACGGCCGCAACCAGGTCCACCTGTACGACCCGTCCCAGGACGAGCGCGCCGCCATGGACATGGACCTAGGCTGGTCCAGCCGCCTGCGCGAGGCACTCGAGGAAGGGCACTTCGTACTCCACTATCAACCGATCGTGGCCCTGGCCGACATCGACATGAACAACCTGCCGCCGGAGGAAGGCGGCGTCTGGCAGGCACTTGCGGACATGCCCCTCCACTTCGAGGTGCTGCTGCGGCTGCGTGCCGAGACCGGGGAGCTGATCCCGCCCGGCGCCTTCCTCACCAGCGCCGAGCGCTTCAACATCATGCCCGCCATCGACCTCTGGGTCCTGCGTCGGGCGCTGCGCGAGCTGCAGCGCTACGAGACCGGTCGCAAGGCCACCACCACCTTCTCCATCAATCTCTCCGCCAGCACCCTCAACGACGACAAGGCACGGCAGGAGGTGCTCGACGAGGTACGCAACGCCCGCCTGCAAAACAGTGCGCTGATCTTCGAGATTACCGAGACCACCGCCATCGACAACTTCAGCACCGCACAGCACTTCATGGAGGAACTGCGTGCGCTGGACTGCCGTATTGCACTGGACGACTTCGGTACCGGCTTCTCCTCCTTCTCCCAGCTCAAGGCCATCGACGCCAATTACGTGAAGATCGACGGCCAGTACGTGCACAACATGGCGCGCGACCCCATCGATCGCGCCATCGTGACCTCGATGAACGACATTGCCCATTCACTCGGGCTGAAGACGGTGGCGGAATTCGTCGAGTCGGCGGAGACCCTGCGCCTGCTCAAGGTATGCGGTGTGGACTACGTGCAGGGCTACTACATCCAGCGCCCACTGCTGGAGCTCACGCACCCGGAACGGGCCGTGCGCCCGCTGCATGCCGTCGGCAGGGCCGAGGGGCAGCAACAGGGCGGCTGAAGCGGTTCAGCCCCCTTCGGCCCAGTCGCGGGGGCGCAGGAAGTCGCTGTACAGACGCGCTTCCGGCGTGCCTGGTTCCGGTTGCCAGTTGTAGCGCCAGCGCACCAGGGGCGGCAACGACATCAGGATCGATTCCGTCCGCCCGCCGGTCTGCAGGCCGAACAGCGTTCCGCGATCGTACACCAGATTGAATTCCACATAACGCCCCCGGCGGTAGAGCTGAAAGTCCCGCTCGCGCTCGCTCCAGGGTGTCTCGCGCCGGCGCTCCACGATCGGGCCATAGGCCTGCAGATAACTGTCGCCGACGGCCTGCAGGAAGCGGAACGCGGTATCGAAGTCGGGTTCGGAAAGGTCATCGAAGAACAGCCCGCCCACGCCACGCGGCTCGTTGCGGTGACGGATGAAGAAATACTCGTCGCACCACTTCTTGTAGCGTGGATACCAGTCGGGACCAAACGGGGCGCAGGCATCACGCGCGGTGCGGTGCCAGTGGATGCAGTCTTCCTCGTAGCCGTAATAGGGCGTGAGGTCATAGCCGCCACCAAACCACCACACCGGCTCCGCACCCTCGCGCTCGGCAATGAAGAAACGCACATTGGCATGCGAGGTCGGCACATGGGGATTGCGCGGATGAATCACCAGTGACACGCCCATGGCCTGGAAACCGCGACCGGCCAGCTCCGGTCGTGCGGCCGTGGCCGATGGGGGCAGCTCGTTGCCGAAGACATGGGAAAAGTTGACTCCGGCCTGCTCGAACACGCCGCCTTCCGCCAGCACCCGCGTACGACCACCGCCCCCGCCTTCCCGGTCCCAGTCATCCTCGACAAACCGCCCTTCCCCATCCAGCGCCTCCAGCCCCGCGCAGATGCGGTCCTGCAGATCCATGAGATACGACTTGACGGCTTCGACATCGGGCTGCGACATGACATGGCTCCTGAAAGAAAACGGCACCCATCCTGCCGCAGCACGTCCGGCCTGGCAAGGGAAGTCCGATATGGGCGAATTCACTGGGGATCATGCCCCAGCCGGACACACCCCATCACCCGGAGGTCGGCCCATGCAAGGGAAGGAGATGCAGGAATCAGCGCAGCACGGTCCCGTCGAGACGGCGCAGTTCGCTGACCCGGGCGGCCCCGCCGACAGGGGCATCCAGAATGCCATCCAGGCGGTCGCCGAACTGTTCCTGCACCTGACGGGCCGTGCGGGCCGGCGGCCAGCCGCGGCGGTTGGCACTGGTGGAGACCAGGGCCCCGCCGCTGGCGGTGCAGAAGGCCCGCAGCAGGGGCATGTGAGTGATGCGCACGGCCACTTCGGGCAGGCTGCCATGCACCCACTCGGGGCAGGCCGGCCCGGCCGGCAGCAGCCAGGTCACGGGGCGCAGCCGGCGCGCCTCGATGCGGGCCCGTGGCAATGCCCCGGTCTGCAGCCAGGGCGCCACACTGGCCAGCGAGTCGGCCACAAGGATCAGGCCCTGCCGTGACGGCCGGCGCTTGAGGGTACGCAGCCGGGCCACGGCATCGGCATCGCCGGGCAGACAGTGCAGGCCGAATACGGCCTCGGTGGGCAGGGCAACAACACCACCTGCGCGCAGCCGGCGCAATGCGGCGACGGGATCGTGCAGCAGCTTTCCGGCCATGCGTCAGGCAGCCGTCTGCGCGGTCGCCTTTTTCACCGCCTTCTTCTTGCTGGCCTTCTTCTTTGCGGCCTTTTTCCTGGTGCTCTTTTTCTTTGCCGTCTTCTTCTTCACAGTCTTCTTGGCCGCCTTTTTCTTGACCCCGCGGCGCTTGCGCGTCGGTGCCTCTTCCAGCAGCTTGCGGCACTGCTCCAGGGTCAGTTCCGCCGGCTCCACGTCCTTGGGGATGCGGGCATTCTTCTCGCCGTCGGTGATGTACGGGCCATAGCGGCCATTGAGTACCTGGATACCGGCCTCGTCGAAGGTCTTGATGATGCGGTTGGCGTCGGCCTGCTTCTTTTCCTCGATCAGTTCCAGTGCGCGCTCGAGGGTGATGGAGTGCGGATCCTCGCCCTTGGGAATGGAGACATACTTGCTGCCGTATTTCACATAGGGGCCGAAGCGGCCGATGCTGGCGCTGACCGGCTCTCCGTCCGGCGTCTCGCCGAGCTGGCGGGGCAGCTCGAACAGCTTCAGCGCTTCCTCCAGGGTGATGCTGTCCATCTTCTGCCCGGGGCGCAGGCCGGCAAACAGCGGCTTTTCCTCGTCCTCGCGGGTGCCGATCTGGACATAGGGCCCGTAGCGCCCCATGCGCACGCTCACCGGACGGCCGCTCTTGGGGTCGGTGCCGAGCTCGCGGGCCTGGGTGGCCTCGCTGCGCTCGACATTCTCCATCACGTGATCGACCTGCTCGATGAACGGCTGCCAGAACTCGCGCAATACCGGCACCCAGTCCTCCTCGCCACGCGAGATGGCATCCAGCTCGTCCTCGAGATGGGCGGTAAAGTCATAATCGACATAGCGATCGAAATAGCGGGTGAGGAAGCTGTTGACCACGCGGCCGACATCGGTGGGATGGAAGCGCCGGTTCTCCAGCTCCACATACTCGCGATTGAGCAGGGTGGAGATGATGCTGGCATAGGTGGAAGGCCGGCCGATGCCGTATTCCTCCAGCGCCTTGACCAGACTGGCCTCGGTAAAGCGCGGCGGCGGCTCGGTGAAATGCTGGTCGGCGGAGACATCGACCAGCCTGACCTGCTCACCCTCGACCATCGGCGGCAGGATGCGCTGACGATCGTCCTTCTGCTTGCCGTCGCCCTCGTCCGTGCCTTCCTGATAGACGGCCATGAAACCGGGATGCCGAATGGTCGACCCGGTGGCCCGGAACAGGTGCTCGCGCTGCCCGCCCGGGGCCAGATCGACGGCCACGGTATCCATGGTGGCATGGATCATCTGGCTGGCGACGGTGCGCTTCCAGATCAGCTCGTAGAGGCGGAACTGGTCACTCGACAGATGCCCCTTGACCTCTTCCGGGGTGCGCATGGCCGAGGTGGGGCGGATGGCCTCGTGGGCCTCCTGGGCATTCTTCGACTTGTTCTTGAACACGCGCGGCCTGTCCGGCACCTGTTCCGGGCCGTAGCGTTTTGCGATCAGCGCACGCAGCTCGGACACGGCCTCGTCGGCCAGGGTCACGGAGTCGGTACGCATGTAGGTGATGAGGCCCACCGGGCCGCTGCCCAGATCGATCCCCTCGTAGAGCTGCTGCGCCACCCGCATGGTGCGGCTGGCGGAAAAGCCGAGCTTGCGCGACGCCTCCTGCTGCAGGGTCGAGGTGGTAAACGGCGCTGCCGGATTGCGCTTGCGCTCCTTCTTCTCCACCTTGACCACTTCCAGACTGCCGTTGGCCTCGCCGAGCAGTACCTGGCGCGCGGCCTGGGCCGCCTGTTCATCGGTGAAGCTGAACTGCTCGACCTTCTCGCCGTTGTAGCGATAGAGCCGTGCCGGAAAGTGCGTGTCTTCCTTGCTGGCCGTGGCCTCGATGGTCCAGTACTCGCGCGGCTGGAAACGCTCGATCTCTTCCTCGCGCTCGACGATCATGCGCAGCGCGGGGCTCTGCACGCGCCCGGCCGAGAGCCCGCGGCGGATCTTCCGCCACAGCAGCGGCGACAGATTGAAGCCGACCAGATAATCGAGCGCACGGCGCGCCTGCTGGGCATTGACCAGCGGCTGTGCCAGATCCCGGGGATGTTCGATGGCCTCCTGAATGGCACGTTTGGTGATCTCGTGGAATACCACCCTTCGCACCGGCTTGTTCTTCAGCAGGCCACGTTCGCGCAAAAGCTCGTACAGGTGCCAGGAAATGGCCTCGCCCTCACGATCGGGGTCGGTGGCGAGATAGAGGGCATCGGCCTGCTTCAGCGCCCTGGCAATGCGATCGACATGCGGCTTGTTGCGCTCGATGACTTCGTACTTCATGGTGAAGTCGTGCTCGGGATCGACCGCGCCCTCCTTGGGCACCAGGTCGCGCACATGGCCATAGGAGGCCAGGACCTGATAGTCCTTGCCCAGATACTTCTCGATGGTCTTGCCCTTGGCGGGCGACTCGACGATGACGAGGTTCTTGCTCATGCGCTGTCAGGCAATCCGCTGTTCAGTTGAGGTAGGCCGGGCGATCGTCGAAGACGATTTCCTCCAGCCAGTGGAACGGCCCTTCGAACTCGGGCTGGTTGAACAGCACCATCAGCGAGACCCACTTGAGCTGATCGAGATCGATGCCCTCCTCGTCCAGCGCCATGGCCCGGTCGATGATGACCTCCCGCGAGCGCGGGTCGAGCACACCGGCCTGCTCGAGAAAGGTGAGAAAGCCGCGGGCACGGGCATCGAGCCGCTCATGCTCGGCCTCGCTGTACACCCGCATCGAGGTGCCGCGCATGGACTCCATCGGCAGCGCCTGGCTGTTGGCCAGCCCGTCGAGCCAGTCGAAGGCCCGATCGACCTCCGGCGCCTCGAAGCCGGCCTCCAGCAGCTGTGCCTGCAACTCGCCCCGATCGGGCTCGAAGTCGGCATCCTCCTCGTTGTAGCGCTCGAAGAGATACATCAGCACATCGAATACATTGTCTTTCATAAGGGTCTCACCGGAGGCGTTGATAGCGCCCGCCGGGCAGGCTTGCCACCTGCCCCTCGAGCTCCATGATCAGCAGCATGGAGGAAACCGCCTCCGCGGTCAATCCGCTGCGCTCCACGATGCGGTCGATGGAAACCGGGTCGAAGCCCATGGCCTCGAGCAACACGAGGCGTTCCGGGTCGGTATCGGTCTGGCTGTTGCCAGTCGGCCCGGACGGCCCGCCCTGCCCCGTCTCGGGCGCGGGCGCCACCCCCTCGGGCAGCTCGATCAGACCCGCCAGCTCCTCGAGCACATCGGCGGCGGATTCTACCAGCTTGGCGCCCTCCCGTATCAGCCGGTGACAGCCGCGGGCCAGCGGATTGTGGATCGAGCCGGGGATGGCGAACACCTCGCGGCCGTATTCCATGGCCAGGCGGGCGGTGATCAGCGAACCGCTCTGCCGCGCCGCCTCGACCACCAGCACCCCCAGGGAAAGGCCGGCAATGATGCGGTTGCGGCGCGGGAAATGTCCGGGATGGGGGCCCGTGCCCGGCGGATATTCCGACACCAGCGCGCCCTCCTCGGCAATGCGTCGGGCAAGGCCATGATGCCGGGCCGGATAGACCCGGTCCAGCCCCGTGCCGCACACCGCCAGCGTCAGCCCCGGGGCGGCCAGCGCCCCTTCGTGGGCCTGGCCATCGATACCCAGGGCCAGCCCGCTGGTAATCGCAAGACCGTGGCCCGCCAGGGTGCGGGCAAAGTCGAAGGCCAGCTCGCGCCCGCCCGCGGTGGGCCTGCGGCTGCCCACCATGGCCAGCTGGGGGTAGCACAAGAGCTCGGGATCACCCACCACGAACAGCCCCACCGGCGCATCCGGCAGGCTTGCCAGCCGGGGCGGAAAACGGGGATCGGTACGGGGGATGAAGTGATGCCCGGGGGCCTCGAGCCAGGCCAGGTCACGCGCCACTGCCTCCTCATCGACCGCGGCGATGGCCTCGGCCAGCGAGGCGGGCGCACCGGCCGACTGCAGTTGCGAAGGGGTGGCGCGGAGGATGGCGCCCGGCTCCGGGATCACTTCCAGCAGGCGTCCGATCGTGGCCGGCCCCACGCCCGGGGCACGCAGCAGACGCAGCCAGTCAGCGAGGGCCTGCGGGCCTCCCTGCCCGTCCAGCTCTGTCATCCGCGGGGGTCAGGGCGCCCGTGCCAGATCGCCCACGCCCACCGGCAGGGTGGAATCCAGCACCAGGGCATAGCTGATGTCGTCCAGCACCCGGAACACCAGCCCGAGGCCGGCCTTGACCGGCGGCAGCTCGATCTGCTCGCCGTTACGGTCCCGAATCACGTTGCCACGGTTGTAGAGCACGAACACATGGCCACGCTCAATGCCGTCATTGGCACCCAGATTGATGGTGACCACCTGGTGCTGCCCCACCTTGCTCAGGGCATTGAACAGGGCCACCACCCGGCCATCGGTGCCGGCCGGCGGTGCCTTGGGATAGAAGTTGGTCTCTTCGTCGTTATGGTCAACGGGCAGCAGGAAATCGCCGCGCAGGGCCTCGCGCTTGGTGCCGCTGAGCTTGACCGTGGCCGGATCGCCAGGCGCTACCACCACGGCGCTGGCTACGTAGAAGGTCTCCTGCCCATAGACCTTGCCGCTCACGGGGTCGCGGATCATCTTGCCCGGATGATAGACCTCGAACAGCTCGTTGGCCCGGGCATTGCCGAGACCGCGGACATAGACGATATAACCCTCGCCATAGATCAGGCGACCCTCCTGGGTGCCGACGATATAGGGGGCCTCCTCGATCTGCTCGCGCGGCAACACCTGCGGGCGGATGAGGAACTGCTGCACGGTACGCACCGGAATGCTGAGATCCTCGGAACCGATGGGTGAGGTACGCACCTTCGGCTCCAGCTTGACGGTGGGCAGCCCGGTGACGCGTGGCCCGCCCGTGACCTTGACCCGCGGACGGCCGTTGACGAAGTACAGCGTCAGCACGTCGCCGGGATAGATGAGGTGCGGATTCTTGATATGAGGGTTCTCGACCCAGATTTCGGGCCAGTACCAGGGATCATCGAGGAACTTCTTGGAGATGTCCCACAGGGTGTCGCCCTTCTTGACCACATAGGTGATCGGCGCGCTGGGCTTGACCTTGGGTGCGGGCGCCGGTGCCGGGCTGGGCGCAGGGGCCTCGGCCTTTGGCGGGGGCGCGACCTCGGGCTCGGGCTGCGGCTCGGGCGTGGAGGCACAGCCGCCAAGCAGCAGTGCCGCGATGAACCCCAGCAGCGGGCCCCTGTATGCATGATGTCCGTTGTGCGTGCTCAAGACCTCTCTCCCCCTTGTCTCGCGCCCGGCGAATGCTGCGGGCTTATTTCGAAGCTGATCATAACTTTAGCAGAAAAACCTGTAAAACTGCACGAAATCGGACGCGAAGCCGGTCACGCTTCCGCCCGGAAGCCCTGCCCACCTCCCCGGAAGACCGGATCACGCCAGCCAACCCCATGATTGTTCTTGGATTTTCTTCAGGGACATGGATTCATAGTAGAATCCTGCAGGCATCCCACGCAAGGTATCCGATCATGGCCCTGCTCCAGATACTGCATTTTCCCGACCCCCGACTGCGCCTGAAGGCGGAGCCGGTGGAACAGGTCGATGACGAGATCCGACAGATCGTCGACGACATGTTCGAGACCATGTATGCGGCCCCCGGCATCGGCCTGGCCGCCACCCAGGTGAACATCCAGAAGCGAATCATCGTCATCGACGTCTCCGAGGACAAGAGTCAGCCGATCTGCCTCATCAACCCGGAGATCATCGAGCGCGACGGCGAGGAAGAGATGGAGGAAGGCTGCCTCTCGGTGCCGGGCTTCTACGAAAAGGTACAGCGTGCCCGCCATGTCCGGGTGCGCGCCCTCGACCGTGAGGGACAGCCCTTCGAGATCGAGGACGACGGGCTGCTCGCAGTCTGCATCCAGCACGAGATCGACCACCTGGACGGCAAGCTGTTTGTCGATTACTTGTCGAACCTGAAGCGCGAGCGCATCCGCAAGAAGCTGGAAAAGCAGGCCCGCCTCGGCCAGCTGCCCCGCATCGAACAGCCCGAACATGCCATCTGAGCCGCTGCGCATCGTCTATGCCGGCACCCCCGAGTTTGCGGTCCCGGCCCTGCAGGCGCTGATCGACTCCCCGCACGAGGTGGTGGCGGTCTATACCCAGCCGGACCGTCCGGCCGGCCGTGGCCGCAAGCTGCGCGCCAGCCCCGTCAAGCAGCTGGCCCTGGCCCATGACCTGCCGGTGGAACAGCCGACCAGCCTGCGCGATGAACAGGCCCAGGCACATCTGGCCGACCTGCGGCCGGACCTCATGGTGGTGGCCGCCTATGGCCTGATTCTGCCGAAAGCCGTGCTGGAGACCCCCCGTCTGGGCTGCATCAACATCCATGCCTCGCTGCTGCCCCGCTGGCGTGGCGCGGCCCCCATCCAGCGCGCCATCCTCGCCGGCGACCGCGAGACCGGGGTCACCATCATGCAGATGGACGAAGGGCTCGACACCGGTGCCATGCTGCTGAAAAGGGCCCTGCCCATCGCCGAGGACGACACCGCGGCCAGCCTGCATGACCGCCTGGCGGTGCTGGGCGCCGAGGCACTGATGGAGGCCCTGCCCGGGATCATGGACGGCAGTCTCGAGGCCATCCCCCAGAACGAGGCCGAGGCCACCTATGCCGCCAAGCTCGACAAGGCTGAGGCGCGCATCGACTGGCAGCAGCCGGCCGAACACATCGCCCGTCAGGTTCGGGCCTTCAATCCCTGGCCGGTGGCCCAGGCCGAACTCGACGGCCAGCCCCTGCGCATCTGGGAGGCGCGTGCAGTGGACTGCCCGGCGCAGGCGGAACCGGGCACGGTGGTCGCGGAATCGGCCGAGGGCATCGATGTCGCCGCCGGAGAAGGCTGTCTGCGCATCACCCGCCTGCAACTGCCCGGTGGCAAGCAGCTGCCGGCCGCCACCTTCCTCAACGGCCGCAGCCTGGCCGGCAAGCGGCTGCAGTGAAGCCCGCCCGACTGGTGGCCAGCGAGGCCCTGTGCGCCGTACTCGACGGCGCCTCGCTGGCACGCGCCCTGCCGCCCCGCCTGAGTGAGAGCGACAACCCGCCCCTGACCCAGGAACTGGTCTATGGCGCCCTGCGCTGGCACTTCCACATCGAGGGGCTGCTCGGGCAACTGCTCGAGCGCCCGATCCGCGACAAGGACCGCATCCTGCGCTGCCTGCTGCATGTCGGCCTGTACCAGCTGATGGAAATGGACCTGCCTCCGCATGCGGCGGTCAACGAAACGGTGGCCGTCACCCGGGCCCTGAAGCGTCCCTGGGCACGTGGCCTGGTCAATGCCGTACTGCGTCGCTACCAGCGCGAGGCCGAGCGGCTGGAGGCCAGCCTGGACGAGGCCGACCGCCTGTCCCATCCGCGCTGGCTGCTCGAACGCCTCAGGCAGGCCTGGCCGAACGAATGGCAGCGCATCTGCGAGGAGAACAACCGGCGCCCGCCCATGGTGCTGCGGGTCAACCGGCTGCGCCAGTCACGCGACGCGTATCTGCAGCAACTGGCGGCAGAGGGCATCGAGGCCCGACCCCACCCCTGTTCCGAGGTGGCCATCGAGCTGGCCCGCCCGGTACCGGTGGAGGCCCTGCCCGGTTTTGCCGACGGCGCCGTGTCGGTGCAGGATGCGGCGGCCCAGCTCGCGGCACGCTTCCTCGACCCGCAGCCGGGCGAGCGGGTGCTGGATGCCTGCGCCGCCCCCGGCGGCAAGACCGCTCACCTGCTGGAGCATGCCGGTGGAGACCTCGACCTGCTGGCACTGGAAATGGAGCCGGCGCGCCTGCCTGCGCTGCGCGAGACGCTGGAGCGCCTGGGGCTCGAGGCCGAGATCCGCCAGGGCGATGCCGCATGCCCCGAGGACTGGTGGGACGGCCGCCCCTTCGACCGCATCCTGCTCGACGCGCCCTGCTCGGCAACCGGCGTATTGCGCCGCAATCCCGACATCCGCGTGCACCGGCGCCCGCAGGACATCGCCCGCTTGCAGGCCACACAGCAATCATTGTTAAATGCCCTGTGGCCTCTGCTCCGGCCCGGCGGGCGCCTGCTCTATGCCACCTGCTCGGTATTGCCGGAAGAGAACCGCGAACGCGTCGCGGAGCTGGTCGCAGGGCAGGCGGACGCCCGGCTGCTGCCCCTGCCCGCGGACTGTGGCAGCGATGCCGGCTGCGGACTGCAGATCCTGCCCGGAGACGAGGAAATGGACGGATTCTTCCACGCACTGATCGAGAAGCGCCGCGACTCTTGATGCCCTTCTGCCGCCAATGTCTCCTTCTTCTGCTCGGCGGCTTGCTGGCGGGTGCTGCCGTGCCGGCCGTCGCGGACGAGGCGCCGGCCACCCGCATCGAGATCCACAATCCGCACAGCCGGCTGGTCGACGGGGTGTGGCAGGTCGATGCCGACATCGACATCGAGCTGCACGACCCGCTGCTGGAGGCCCTGCACAGCGGCGTGGCCCTGACCTTCGTCATCGAGTTCGAGGTGCTGCGTCCGCGCAGGCTCTGGTTCGACGAGACCGTGGCCGAACTCGAACAGCGCTACCGGGTGAGCTATCACGCCCTCAGCCGCCAGTACCTGCTGATCAACCTCAACACCCGCGAAGTGCTCACCTTCTACGGCCTGCGCGCCCTGCTCGACCGGCTGGGCCGGGTGCGCCAGTTCCCGGTCATCGACAACCGGCTGCTCGAGCCTGAAACCCATTACGACGTGGCCATGCGCATGCGGCTGGATGCGGACGAACTGCCCCTCCCCCTGAGATTGCGGGCCTGGACCAGCTCCGACTGGGGCCCGAGCAGCGACTGGGCACGATGGCCACTCCGCTGAGGAGCTTTACCGGCAGCGTACTGCCGGTGGTCGGCCTGTTCGCGCTGCTGATGACCTCGCTGTGGCTGATGAGCGATGCCACCGAGAACGCCGAACGCTTCGGGCGGCTCTACATCGGCCTGATCTTCTTCAATGCCATCGTCCTGCTGGCCCTGCTGGTGATGATCGGCATGAACCTGTTCGTGGTGCTGCGCCAGGCCTTTGCCCGCGAGCCCGGCTCGCGCCTGACCCTGCGCCTGATCATCCTCTTCATCGCCCTCGCCCTGGTACCGGTTTCCATCGTCTACTGGTTCTCGGTGCGCTTCCTCGACCGCGGCATCGACAGCTGGTTCGATGTGCGTGTGGAGCAGGCACTGGAGAACGCGCTGGAGCTGAGCCAGGCGGCGCTGGACGAGCGCATGCGCGACTTCCGCGAGCAGACCCGCGAGATGGCCCGCCGGCTGCAGGACGTGCCGGACGACCTCGCGGCTCTGACCCTCAACGAGCTGCGCACCCAGGCCGAGGCCTCGGAGATCTATCTGATCGGCGACAACAACCACATCATTGCCACCAGCAGCGAACGCTCCGAGGTGCCGGTGCCGCCGGCCGACCTGAAGCGCGAGCGGCTGATGCTGTCCTCGGACCAGGTCACGGCGATCCTCGAGCCGCTGTCGGAAGACCAGCTGCTGGTGCGCACCGCGGCCGTCGTCCCCAGCTCCGACCCGACCCAGAAGCCCCGCCTGCTGGTAGTGCGTTATCGGCTCGATCCGCGCATCAGCGAACTGGCCCGTTCGGTGCAGCAGTCGTTCACCGAATACAAGGAGCTGGCCTACCTGCGCAAGCCGCTCAAGCAGAACTTCATCCTCACCCTGTCGCTGGTCCTCTTGCTGGGCGTTCTGTTCGCGGTCTGGGCCGCCTTCTTCTCCGCCCGCCGGCTGATGGCGCCGATCCGCGAGCTGGCCGAGGGCACCCGCGCCGTGGCGGCCGGCGAGTACCACAAGAAGCTGGTCGCGGGCGACCGCGACGAACTGGGCTTCCTGGTGCGCTCGTTCAACGAGATGACCACCCGCCTGGCCCTGGCCTACGAACAGGTGGATCGCAGCAAGCAGCTGGCAGAGCGCCAGCGCGCCTACCTGCAGACCGTGCTCGAGCATATCTCTTCCGGCGTGCTGACGCTGGATGAACACGGAGTCATCCGCACCGCCAACGCCGAGGCCAGCCGCATCCTCGAGAGCGAAACCCCGCTGCAGGACCTGCGCGGCCAACTGCTGGAGGAGGTGGCCGAGCACACTCCGCTGCTGAAACGCTTCTGGCAGCATATTCACCCCCACCTCGAGCATGCCCGCGAACGTGGCCAGGAATGGCAGGACGAGGTCATCGTGTTCGGTGCCAGCGGGCGCAAGATCCTCATCTGCCGGGGCGCCGTGCTCCCGGCCGAGCGGCCCGAAGACGCCGGTCACGTGGTCGTGTTCGATGACGTGACCGACATGATCCAGGCCCAGCGCGATGCCGCCTGGGGCGAGGTTGCACGCCGCCTGGCCCACGAGATCAAGAACCCGCTGACCCCGATCCAGCTCTCGGCCGAACGCCTCGGGCACAAGCTGGCGCCGGAACTGGATGCGCCCAGTCGCGAGTTCCTGCAGCGGGCCGTGCAGACCATCGTGGCCCAGGTAGAGGCGATGAAGACCATGGTCAATGCCTTCAGCGAATACGCCCGCACGCCGCGCATCGAGCTGCATCCGGTCGACCTCAACGCCCTCGTGCGCGAGGTCGTCGAGCTGTATCGCAACAACCCGGAAGGGGTACGCATCGAGCATGAGCTGGATGCGCGCATGCCGATGATCGAGGCCGACCCGGCCCGCATGCGCCAGGTCCTCAACAACCTGCTCAAGAACGCCATCGAGGCCCTGGCAGGGCGACCCGATCCACGCATCACCATCAGCACCCGCTGCATGGAAGAGGCCGGCTGCCGCTTCGTCGAGCTGCTGGTGGCCGACAACGGCCCCGGCTTCAGCGAGGAAGTGTTCCCGCAGCTGTTCGAACCCTATGTCACCGACAAGCCGCGTGGCAGCGGACTGGGGCTGGCCATCGTCAAGAAGGTGATCGAGGAACATGGTGGTATCATCTGGGCCCAGAACGCCCCCGAAGGCGGTGCACGCATCTTCGTGCGGCTGCCGGTAGTGGCACCGGGCCACGATGCGTCACACGGTGAGGAAACCGAGCAGGCATGAGCGGAGAACACATCCTGGTCATTGACGACGAGCCCGACATCCGCGAGCTGGTACGCGAGATCCTGGCCGACGAGGGCTACGAGGTGAGTACTGCCGAGGATGCCGAACAGGCCCGGCTGCGCCGCCGGGAGCGGCGCCCCGACCTGGTCCTGCTCGACATCTGGATGCCCGGCACCGACGGTATCAGCCTGCTCAAGGAGTGGCGCGAGGAAGGCGAGCTGCCGTTTCCGGTCATCATGATGTCGGGCCACGGCACGGTGGAAACCGCGGTCGAGGCCACCCGTCTGGGGGCCTACGACTTCATCGAAAAGCCGATCTCCCTGGCCAAGCTGCTGCTCACCATCGAGCGCGCCCTGCAGGCCGAACGCCTGGCACGCGAGAACATCGGCCTGCGGCGCCAGCTCAGCACCCCGGTCGTCCCGGTCGGCGACAGCCAGGCGATGAGGGCGCTGCGCACGCAGCTCGAGCGCATCGCCCGCCACGACACCCCGGTGCTCATCACCGGCGAGCAGGGCACCGGCAAGCAGACCTGTGCCCGCTACCTGCACAGCCTCAGTGCCCGTTCGGAACGCCCCTTCGTGGAGCTGTCGCTGGTGCCCCACTCGCGCGAGTCCATCGCCACCGAGCTGTTCGGCTGCGAGCGCGAGAACGAGGTGCACTATGGCCTGCTGGAGCAGGCCAGCGGCGGCATCCTGTTCATCGAGGAGCTCACCGACCTCGACCTCCCCACCCAGACCCAGCTGCTGGCGGCACTGGAGTCGGGCAGTTTCCTGCGGGTGGGCGGCAGCGAGCCGGTGCACATCAATGTGCGCGTGATCGCGGCCAGTCACAAGGACCTGGAAGAGGCGGTACGCAGCGGCCAGCTGCGCGAGGACCTGTATTACCGGCTCAACGTGGTGCCGGTCCACGTGCCGCCACTGCGTGAACACCCGGAGGACGTGCCGGAACTGGTCGACCACTATGTGGAACTGTTTCACAACCAGCAGGGTCTGCCCTGGCGCCACTTCCCGGTCGCGGTCAAGAATACCCTCATGCACTACCACTGGCCCGGCAACATCCGCGAACTGCAGAACCTGGTCCAGCGGCTGCTGATCCTCGGCAGCGACACCGAGGTCAGCCTGGAGGAAGTCACCGCGGCCCTCTCCGGGCCGACAGCGGAAGCACAGAGCGACCTCATCGAGGCCGCCTGGCTGTCGCTGCCGCTGCGCGAGGCGCGGGAACAGTTCGAACGCACCTACCTGCTGAAGAAGCTGCGCGAGACGGGCGGCAACATCTCGCAGCTGGCACGCGAGATCGGCATGGAGCGCACCCATCTGTACCGCAAGCTCAAGGCGCTGAACATCGACCCCAAGGAACAGCAGCACTCGTCATGAAGATCATCATCCTCGGCGCGGGCCAGGTGGGCAGCTCACTGGCCCAGAACCTGGCCAGCGAGTCCAACGACATCACGGTGGTGGACACCGACCTCGATGTCCTGCGCGACCTCAAGGACCGGCTCGACATCCGCACCGTTACCGGCCAGGGTTCACGCCCCAATGTGCTGGAACGCGCCGGTGCCGAGGACGCCGACATGCTCATCGCCGTGACCAACAGCGACGAGACCAACATGGTCGCCTGCCAGGTGGCCTACACCGTGTTCCACACGCCCACGCGCATCGCCCGCGTGCGCGCGGCCGAATACCTGGAGCACCCCGAGCTGTTCGGGGCGAAGGCCCTGCCGATCGACACCCTGATCAGTCCCGAGGCCCTGGTCACGCACCACATCCGCCGGCTCATCGAACACCCGGGGGCACTGCAGGTACTGGACTTTGCCGGCGGCCGGGTCCAGCTGGTCGGGGTACGGGCCTATTATGGCGGCCCGCTGGTGGGTCACGAGCTGCGCACGCTGGCCAGGCACATGCCCAACATCGACACGCGGGTCGCGGCCATCTTCCGCCACGACCGGGCC
>RFHG01000228.1 GCA_003696465.1 Gammaproteobacteria bacterium
ATCACCGATGCCTATGCCCTGATCAAGGTCCTCAATACCGAACATGGCATGCAGCGGTTTCACATCCTGGCCAACATGGCGCACAGCCGGGAGGAGGGGCAGCAGCTTTACCGCAAGATCGCGGGGGTGTGCGACCGCTTCCTGGATGTGACCCTGGGCTTTCTCGGCATGATCCCCTACGACACCCGGCTCAAGCAGGCGGTGCAGAAACAGCAGCCGGTGGTCCAGGCCTGGCCGGGCAGCGATGCCGCGCGCGCCTTCGACGAGGTGGCGCGACGGATCGAAAAGTGGCCCCTGCCACGCGGGCCGCAGGGGCATCTGGAATTCTTCGTCGAGCGCCTGATCGAATATCAGACCTCGGCATGAAGCGCGCGGAAGCCAACGGCATGAACGAGCTGGGCTACAGCGAACTGGGAAGCGAAGGCCGCGAGCAGCTGATCCTGGATCATGCCGATCTGGTCCAGCGCATTGCCTACCACCTGGTGGCCCGGCTGCCGGCCAGCGTGCAGGTGGACGATCTCATCCAGGCCGGCACCATTGGCTTGATCGAGGCAGCACGGAAATACGATGCCAGCCAGGGGGCCAGCTTCGACACCTATGCCGGGATTCGCATTCGCGGCGCGATGCTCGACGAAATCCGGCGCAACGACTGGGCACCACGCTCGGTGCACCGCAAGTCGCGTCAGCTCACCGATGCCATCCGCGAGATCGAGCATCGCGAGGGACGCAGCGCGCGCGACAGCGAAGTGGCCGAGGCGCTGGGGCTGAGCCTGGAGGAATACCATCGCCTGGTGCACGATTCCGTCAGCTACCTGGTGTTCAGCTTCGAGGACATCCTCGGTGCCGAGGCCGGCGAGTTCTGGCAGGACGGAGAGGGTGGCCCGCTCGAGGGTCTGACCCGGGAGCGCTTCAGCGAGGCCCTGGCGCGCTGCATCGAGGGGCTGCCCGAGCGCGAGCGCCTGGTCATCGCGCTGTATTACGACGAGGAACTGAACCTGCGCGAGATCGGCGAGGTACTGGGCGTGAGCGAGTCGCGGGTGAGCCAGATTCACTCCCAGGCGCTGGCCCGGCTGCGCGCACGGTTGCGCGACTGGATCGAGCGCGCCGGGTCGGAAGAGGGCCGCCACCAGCGGCCTTGATACCAAAGGGTTATTGGCTGCATTCGAGGCATGCTATAACACGGTAAAGGCAATGATTTCAGGCCCGTCCGCCGGGCCGGAACGAGACGGGAGGTCGAATTGGACAAGAACATGAAGATCCTGGTGGTGGACGACTTCTCCACCATGCGCCGAATCATCAAGAACCTGCTGCGTGATCTCGGCTTTACCAACATCACCGAGGCCGACGACGGCAAGACGGCGCTGCCCATGCTGCAGAACGGCGATTTCGACTTTCTCATCACCGACTGGAACATGCCGGGCATGACCGGCATTGACCTGCTGCGCGCGGTACGCGCCGACGAGCGGCTGGCCAAGCTGCCGGTGCTGATGGTCACGGCCGAGGCCAAGAAGGACCAGATCGTGGAGGCGGCGCAGGCCGGCGTCAACGGTTATGTGGTCAAGCCCTTTACGGCCGAGACCCTGAAGGAAAAGATCGAAAAGATCTTCGAGCGTCTGGGCGGTTAGGAGGCAGGTCATGAGCGAAGGTGAAGAGCGCAAGGCCGCCGTCCCGGTACCGCCCATCAGCCTCGAGGCCGCCCGCGAGCTGGTGGCCGCGCTGGAGGCCGGCAATCACCAGGATGCCGAGCTGATCCTCGACCAGATGGCCCTGGCGCGCGATTCCGAGCTGTTTCGCGAGCTGGGCAAGCTGACCCGACAGCTGCATGACTCCCTGCGCGGTTTCCAGGTCGACTCGCGCCTGCTGGATCTGACCGAAAAGGACATCCCCGACGCTAAAGAAAGGCTGAACTATGTCGTTAACATGACCGAGCAGGCCGCCAACCGGACGCTCAATGTGGTGGAGGACTGCATGCCGGTGACCGAGTCCTTCGGCCAGCGCATGGAGGAGCTGGCGGCCCGCTGGGAGCAATTCCGTCGCAAGGAGCTGGACAAGGAGGCGTTCCAGGCCCTGTGCCGGGATCTGGACAGCTTCTTCCCGGAGGCGATCGAGGGGGCGCGCAAGGTGCATGAGGGCCTCTCCGATGTGCTGATGGCACAGGACTTCCAGGACCTGACCGGGCAGATCATCCGTCGCGTGATCGAGCTGGTGCAGGAGGTCGAGGGCAACCTGGTGGACCTGATCCGCATTACGGGTCAGAAGTTCGTGCAGCAGGACGACGGGGCGCAGGAGGCCGAGACCGGAGCCGCACCCGAAGGGAAGAAGGAAGAAAAAAAGGAACGGGATACCGCCGCTGCCGGGCCTGCGGTGCCGGGAGTGGCTGGCGACAGCGAGGTGGTAAGCAGCCAGGACGAGGTGGACGACCTGCTTTCGAGCCTGGGCTTCTGATCCACCCACGGGCATGACAAAGGGGACGAGATGGCGATCGATCCGGATGACGAAATCCTGCAGGACTTTCTCGTCGAGGCGGGCGAGATACTGGAGCAGCTCAACGAGCAGCTGGTCGATCTCGAGCAGTCGCCGGATGACCTCGACCTGCTGAACGCCATTTTCCGCGGTTTCCATACCGTGAAGGGGGGCGCCGGCTTCCTCGGCCTCGACAATCTGGTGGAGGTTTGCCACAAGTCCGAAGACATCTTCAACCTGATGCGCAACGGCGAGCGCAGCATCGAGCCGGCGCTGATGGACGCCATCCTGCAGGTGCTGGATGTGGTCAATGCCCAGTTCGACGAGCTGCG
>RFHG01000229.1 GCA_003696465.1 Gammaproteobacteria bacterium
TCGACCGCATTCGGGTTCTCAATCCGCGGGTGCGAAACCCACGCACCTTCGCGGACATGGTCAAGAACATTGCCAAGATCGGCCTGAAGCGCCCGATCACCGTCACCCGCCGCGCGGATACAGACCCACAAGAATACTACCTCGTGTGCGGTCAGGGGCGGCTTGAGGCCTTCATCGAGCTGAAGCAGAAAGCCATCCCCGCGATTGTCATCGACGCCGACGAGGCCGATTGCCTGGTCATGAGCCTCGTTGAAAACTGTGCCCGACGCCAGCATCGCCCGATCGACCTGATGCGCGAGATTGGGACATTGCGAAAACGTGGCTACAACGACCGCCAGATCGGCGACAAGATCGGCGTCTCGCAGGATTACGTTGGCATGATCGCGGGCCTGCTCGAGCGCGGCGAGGAACGGCTGGTCACAGCCGTCGAGACTGAGCTACCCCCCGAAAATCGGACACTGACGTAAGCTACGATTTGCTGTCTGCTGATCTTCGACGAGAAGGAGATCAGAGATGTCGAAACGGAAGCAGCATTCGCCTGAGTTCAAGGCGAAGGTGGCGCTCGAGGCGCTGAAGGGTGAGCAGACGGTGGCGGAGCTGGCGAGCCGGTTCGAGGTTCATCCGACGATGATCCACGCTTGGAAGAAAGCCCTGCTCGAAGGCGCGTCAGGCGTGTTCGAGCGCGGCGGCGCCAAGAAGCCCGAGATTGACGAAGAGCAGTTGAAAGAGCTGCACGCCAAGATCGGGGAGCTGGCTGTGGCCAACGATTTTTTGTCACGAAAGCTCAAGCCGTGGACCGGCAAGTGAGGCGCAAGATGGTTGAGCCCGGCAATCCCGAGCTGTCGATTGGCAAACAGTGCAAGCTGCTGTCGATCTCGCGGTCGTCGTTCTACTACCAGCCCAAGGGCGAGACGGCGTTGAACCTGATGCTCATGCGGCAGATTGATGAACAGTTTCTGGAAACGCCGTTCTTCGGCGTTCGGCAGATGACCTGGCATTTGCGTAATGAGGGCCATCTGGTGAATGAGAAGCGGATCAGGCGACTGATGCGGCTGATGGGCCTGATGCCGATCTATCAGAAACCCAACACCAGCAAGGCCGCGAAAGGGCACAAGACCTATCCCTACCTGCTGAAAGGGCTGCGCGTGACCCGGCCCAATCAGGTCTGGGCTGCCGACATCACCTACCTGCCCCCTCTCGGCAGATTTGCGTTGCAAATCGCCTGCCGGGCAATGGATGCGGCGCGGGTTCCTCTATCTCGTGGCGATCATGGACTGGCACACCCGCAAGGTGCTGGCCTGGCGCATCTCGAATACGCTGGAGGCCGTTGTTCGCTACAATCGATCCACTGGATCGATTGCTAAACGCTCCAACTCTGCGTTGAGGCACTGAACGAGGCCATCCACCGCTTCGGCCCGCCCGAGATCATGAACACCGATCAGGGCTGCCAGTTCACGTCCTTTGCCTGGACTGACCGGCTGCGCAGATCCGGCGTGCGCATCTCGATGGACGGCAAGGGCCGGTTTCTCGACAACATCTTCGTGGAACGGCTCTGGCGCAGCCTGAAATATGAGTGCGTCTACCTGCACGCCTGGGAGACGGGATCGGAGGCAAAGGCCGGTGTCGGCAGGTGGATCGAGTTCTACAACCACAAACGACCCCATTCCGCCCTTGGCGGCAAACCCCCAGCCGTGGTCTACTGGCTGAGAAAAGACGAAACCCAACCCGGTCAGCAGGAGCAGAGAGTAGCTTAGATCACGCCGGAAACTGTCCAAAGATTGGGGAGTAGCTCA
>RFHG01000027.1 GCA_003696465.1 Gammaproteobacteria bacterium
CGCCGCCGTCCCGATGCCCTGATGCAGACCCTGGACCGCATCAACCGCAGTGGTCGCGGCCGCCTGTTCTTTGCCAGCGAGGGCATCCGCCGTCCCTGGCAGATGCGCCGCGACCACCTCTCGCCTGCCTACACCACCCGCTGGAGTGACCTGCCCCGTGTCCGCTGAACGCCTGCTGCTCCTGCTCTGCCTGCTGTTGGCCATCCTCCCGGCAAGCGCCGAAGAGACCAGCCTGGAACTGCCCGACGGCGGTGAATATCCCGTGCTCCATTACGGCCAGCGCACGGCCCCCGACCGCCTGCTGTGGCTGGCGCCGGATGGCGGCTTCAGCGAGAGCCAGCCCCGCATTGCCCGGGCACTGGCCGAACAGGGCCATGAGGTCTGGCTGGCCGACCCCTTCGAGGCCAACTTCCTGCCTCCCGTGCCCAGCAGCGTGGGCCGTATCGAGTCCGGACAGACCCGGGCCCTGATCGAACGGATACTGGGGCAGAATCCGCGCCCCCTGTTCCTGCTCGCATCCGGCTACGGCGCCATCATCCTGCTCGAAGGCCTGCACGCCTGGCAGACGGCCCATCCCGACGATACCCGCATCCGTGGCGTCATCCTGCTCAGTCCCAAGCTCTACGAGGCCACCCCGGAGCCCGGCCGGCCAGCCCGACTGCTGCCCATCGTGCGCCACAGCAATGCCCGCATCTGGCTTATGCAGCCCGCCAAATCGCCCTGGTTCTGGAAACTGCCGGAGATCCGTGCGGCCCTGGCCGAGGGCGGCTCCGAGGTCTGGGTACAGGTCCTGCCCGGTCTGCGCGACCGCTTCCACTACCGGCCCGACGCCACCGAGGCAGAACAGGCCGCGGCCCGAAGGCTCCCGGCCCTGCTCGACGAGGCCATGCGCTTCATGACCCGTCTGCCAGCCGAGGCACGCCGGCCGCCCCCGATCACCGACGCCAAACGCCAGGCGCCGAAGGGGCGCAAGGCCCTGGCTCTGACCCCCTGGCAGGGAAATCCTGAACCTCCTCCGCTGGATCTGCCCCGCCTCGACGGCGGCCGGACCAACCTGACCGACCTGCGCGGACAGGTGGTACTGGTCAATTTCTGGGCCAGCTGGTGCCCGCCCTGCGTGCACGAGATGCCCTCCATGGAACGGCTGGCAAAAACGCTCGAAGGCCGCCCGTTCCGCATGCTCGCCGTCAACATGGCCGAGGACCCGGACACCATCCGCCGCTTCCTCAAGCAGGTCCATTTTACGCAACCGATTCTGCTCGACCGCGACGGCAAGGCCCTGCGCGACTGGAAGGTATTCGCCTTCCCCACCAGCTACCTCATCGACCACCGCGGGCGCATCCGCTACGGCGTTGCCGGCGGCGTGGACTGGATGGCACCGGAACAGCGCCAGGCCATCGAGACCCTGCTGCGCGAGACCGAGGAGGCCAGCCAGCCTTGATGCCCGATACCCTGCAGGCCCGACGCTGGTTCTTCTGGCTGCTGGCGGGCACTACCCTGCTCAAGCTGGTGCTGGCGGCCGGCATCCCCATCACCGGCGACGAGGCCTACTTCGTGCTCTGGGGCCATCATCCGGCACTCGGCTACTACGACCATCCGCCCATGGTGGGCTGGTGGCTCGCGGCCATGCTGCAGGTCAGCGATGCCCTGTGGTGGCTGCGCCTGCCGGCCATCCTCGTCACCGCCGCGGTGGGGGCCGGCCTGGTCTGGCTGCTGCACGACATCGATGCCCGCATTGCCTGGCTCACCGGCGCGCTCTATCTGGCCAGTCCGCTGGCGGTACTGAACTTCGTCATCACCACCGACACGCCGGTCATCCTCTTCATCTTCCTCTCGGCCGCCTGTTTCTGGCAGGGCGTGGTGCGCGAGCGCCTGATCTGGTTTGCCGCTGCCGGCCTGTTCCTGGGGCTAGGCCTGCTCTCCAAGTACTTTGCCGGGCTGCTGGCACTGGCCTACATCGGCTGGTGGTTCTTCGACCGGCGCAAGGGCTGGCTGCTGCTCGGCCTGCTGCTTGTCGGCCTCGTCTCGGCCGCGCTGTTTGCCATCAACCTGTGGTGGAACTACCAGCACTGCTGGGACAACTTCATGTTCAACTTCATCAATCGCAACAGCAGCCCGGTCCCCTGGTATACCCCGTTCCTGTACCTGCTCACCCTGGTCTATGTCCTCACCCCGCCCGTGGCCTGGTATGTCCTGCGCCGGCGCGGTACCGAGGCCGTGGGTCCGCCCCTGGCACGCAGGGTCCTGGCCGTGCTGGCCGGGATACCTCTGGCCCTGCTTGGCCTGCTGTCGCTGGGAAAGATCGTGGGCATCCACTGGCTGCTGGGCTTTCATGCCCTGGCCCTGGGCTGGTTTGCCCTCGCCCGCGGCGCGCGGCCGCTGTGGGCCTCGCTGCGCTTCGACCTGTGGTTCACCCTGCTGCATGTGCTGCTGGTGGCTGCCGTCGTGGTCATGGTGCGCCTGCCGCAGCTCACCCTGCCGCAGGATGCCGAACTGCGTCATCGTCTGGTGGATGCCCTGCAGGGCCCCCAGCTGTGGCAGGCCGTGGCGCCCCTGGCCGGAGACCGGCACATTTTCATGCACAGCTATGCCGGTGCCGCTGAGATGAGCTACCACGCGCATCGGCATATCGGTGTCTTTGGCGAAGGTTCCTACCATGCCCGTGAAGACGACCGCATGACCGACTTCCGCGCCCTCGACGGGCAGGACTTCCTCATCATTCTCAACCGCCACCACGATCCGGCGGAATATGCCCCCTTCTTC
>RFHG01000230.1 GCA_003696465.1 Gammaproteobacteria bacterium
GCAGACGAGGAAAGCGCCGGTGAAGCGGCTGCGACGGAGCCTGCAGAGGCTGCATCCGCGGAAGATTCGGGCGATATCACCGACGCCGAGTTCGAGGCCCTGCTCGAGGCCATGCCGGAAAAGGAGAGCGGAACGGATACGGAAACGGCGGGCGCCGGCGGCAGCGAGGAGATCACCGAAGACGAATTCGAGGCCCTGCTCGACCAGCTCCACGGCAAGGGGCAGTTCAAGCCCGAAGCGGTCAAGCCCAAGGAGCCTCCGGCCTCGGGAAAGGCCGGGGAAGGCGAGGGCGAGGCCTCGGCTGGCGGGGAAGAGATCACCGAGGAGGAATTCGAGGCCCTGCTCGATCAGCTTCATGGCAAGGGCCAGTTCAAGCCGGAGGCAGTCAAGCCGAAGGAGCCGCCGAAGTCCGAGCCCGCGGCTGCGGCGCAACCTTCCAAAACGGCCGGTGACAAGCCTGCGCCGAAAAAGCCGGCCGGCAGCAAGCCCGCGGGCAAGGCTGCCGCTGCCCGGGCGGAGAAGGGCGCGACAGCGCCGCACAAGCCTCCGGCCGAGACCACGGTACGGGTGGACACCCGACGCCTCGACGACATCATGAACCTCGTTGGCGAGCTGGTGCTGGTACGCAACCGGCTGGCCACCCTGCGCGCCTCCATGCACGACGAGCAGATCAGCAAGGCCATCGGCAACCTCGATCTGGTGACCTCCGATCTGCAGGATGCGGTGATGAAGACCCGCATGCAGCCGGTGAAGAAGGTCTTTGGCCGCTTCCCGCGGGTGGTGCGCGATCTCTCGCGCAGTCTCAACAAGGAAGTCAGACTGGAACTGCGTGGCGAGGATACCGATTTGGACAAGAACCTGGTCGAGGCCCTGGCCGATCCGCTGGTGCACCTGGTGCGTAACGCGGTCGATCACGGTATCGAACCGCCCGATGAGCGCGAGAAGGCCGGCAAGCCGCGTGAAGGACATGTCATTCTCGCGGCTGCTCAGGAAGGCGATCACATCCTGCTCACCATCCAGGACGACGGCAAGGGCATGGACCCCGACGTGCTGCGTGCCAAGGCCGTGGAAAAGGGGCTGATGGACGAGGAGGCCGCCCGCCGCCTGTCCGACAAGGATGCCTACAACCTGATTTTCATGCCCGGCTTCTCCACCAAGACCGAGATCTCCGATGTCTCCGGGCGCGGCGTGGGCATGGATGTGGTCAAGACCAGCATCACCCAGCTCAACGGTACGGTGGAAATCGACTCCGAGCTGGGCAAGGGCTCCGTCATCAGCATCAAGGTGCCGCTGACGCTGGCCATCATGCCAACCCTGATGATTATTGTCGGTGGCCAGCGCTTCGCCGTGCCGCTGACCAGCGTCAACGAAATCTTCGACCTCGACCTCTCGCGCACCAATACCGTGGATGATCAGGAAGTGGTCATCGTGCGTGAAAAGGCACTGCCGCTGTTCTACCTGCGGCACTGGCTGGTACGTGGCGCCGACCGCAACGAGCGCATCGAACAGGGCCATGTGGTAGTGGCCACCGTGGGCACCCAGCAGGTGGGCCTGGTGGTCGACGGGCTGGTCGGTCAGGAGGAAGTGGTCATCAAGCCACTGGGTGCCGGCCTGCGCGGCCTGCCCGGTTTTTCCGGCGCCACCATCACCGGAGATGGCGGTATCGCCCTGATTCTCGATCTGCCCAGCCTCATCAAGGCGCACGCCTGAGGCGGACGGAACAAGCAACCCGGCCTGCAGGAGGACTGATGGCTGTCCGAGTACTGGTAGTGGATGATTCCGGCTTCTTCCGACGCCGCATCGAGGAGATCCTCAATTCCGACCCCGGCATCGAGGTGGTCGGCACTGCCGCCGATGGCCGCGAGGCCATCCTCAAGGCTGGTGAACTGAAGCCCGATGTCATCACCATGGACATCGAGATGCCGGTGATGGACGGCATCACTGCCACCCGCCGCATCATGGCCCTGCATCGCATACCCATCGTCATGTTTTCCTCCCTCACGCATGAGGGGGCGAAGGCAACCCTGGATGCCCTCGAGGCCGGCGCGGTGGACTTCCTGCCCAAGAAGTTCGAGGACATCTCCCAGAATCGTGACGAGGCCCGGCGCGTACTGTGCGACAAGATTCGCGCCGCGGCCCGCTCGCATGTGATGCCTGCCAGCCGCACCCGGCCGGCACCGGCATCGGGCAGCAGCGGTAGCGCAGGTACGCGCCCTGCCGCCACCCGCCCGGCAACGGCCACGGCGGCATCTCCAACCCGCAGCACTGCCGCCGCTGCGCCCGCTACCGGCGCCGGGGCCCCGGCACGCGTGCGGGTGGATCTGGTCGCCATCGGCACCTCCACCGGCGGCCCGGTGGCACTGCAGAAGGTGCTTACGGCCCTGCCGGGCAGCTATCCCCATCCCATCGTCATGATCCAGCACATGCCGGCCAGCTTCACCCCGGCGTTTGCACAGCGCCTCAATCAGTTGTGCCAGATCGAGGTGCGCGAGGCCGCCGACGGCGACAGCCTGCGTCCCGGGCTCGCGCTGCTGGCGCCGGGCGGCATGCAGATGCTGGTCGAAAAGGGCAAGGTGCGCGTCATCGACAGCGAGCCCGGCCAGCACTACAAGCCCTGCGTCGACATTACCTTCGAATCCGTGGCACGGGCCTATCCCGGCCGTGCCCTGGGCATCATCCTCACCGGCATGGGGGCCGACGGTCGCGAGGGCTGCCGGGCAATGAAGGCCACCGGCTGCCCGATCTGGTCGCAGGACGAGGCCAGTTCCGTGGTCTATGGCATGCCCGCAGCAGTGGCCGAGGCCGGCCTGAGCGATGCCATCCTGCCGCTGGACCGGATCGGACCCGAGCTGGCAGCCAGGACATGAACGGGCAACCCGCATGAAGATCGATCCCCTCAGCCTGCTCGGCATCCTCATCGGCATGGCCGCCATCCTTGGCGGCAACCTGCTCGAGGGTGGCCATGTCGGCTCGCTGATGCAGCTCACCGCCTTTCTCATCGTGGGCGGGGGCACCCTGGGCGCGGTGGTCCTGCAGTCGCCGCAGGACGATTTCCTGCGCGCCGTGAAAATGACGCTGTGGATTGTGCTGCCGCCACGCATCGAGCAGGCGGAGACGGTGGAAAAGATCATCGAATGGAGCCGCATTGCCCGCAAGGAGGGTCTGCTGGGCCTGGAGACCATTGCCGAGGAAGAGGAAGACCCCTTCACCCGCAAGGGGCTGGAGCTGCTGATCGACGGTAGCGAACCGGAGACGATTCGCAGTGTGATGGAGGTCGAGATCGGCACCCGGGAGGAGGCCGACATGGCCGGCGCGCGCGTGTACGAGGCCGCCGGCGGCTATGCCCCGACCATCGGTATCCTGGGCGCCGTAATGGGACTGATCCATGTCATGGAGAACCTGTCCGATCCCAGCAAGCTCGGCCCGGGCATTGCAGTCGCCTTCGTCGCCACCATATACGGTGTGGGTGGCGCCAACCTGTTTCTGCTGCCCATTGCCGCTAAACTCAAGAGTATCATCCGCCGTCGGGTAAGCCATTACGAGATGATCCTGGACGGTCTGGTCTCCATTGCCGATGGCGAGAACCCGCGCAGCATCGAGAGCAAGCTGCTCGGCTATCTGGTCTGAGGAACGGGCATGGCAAGACGCAAGCGACAGGAAGAGCACGTCAATCACGAGCGCTGGCTGGTCTCGTATGCGGACTTCATTACCCTGTTGTTTGCCTTTTTCGTCGTCATGTATGCCGTGTCCTCGGTCAACGAGGGCAAGTACCGTGTCCTGTCCGACACCATAGAGGCCGCCTTCAAGAGCAAGCAGGGCTTCGAGGAAGAGACCCGTGCCATGCAGCCCATCCAGATCGGGGAGCCGGGCGCCCAGGCGCGCAACGAGCCGGTGGACATGGAGCAACCAGAGGCCAGCGAGGCGCCGCCCCTGTTGCCCGACCGCAGGCTGCTGGAACAGGCCGCGCAGGTGGTCGATACCATGGCCGATGAGCTCGAGCAGACCCTGATGCCCCAGATCAGGGACGACCTGGTGGACATCAAGCGCAACAAGCTCTGGCTCGAGGTGGAGATCAAGAGCAGCCTGCTGTTCCCCAGTGGCAGCGCACGCATCTCGCCCAA
>RFHG01000231.1 GCA_003696465.1 Gammaproteobacteria bacterium
AGACCGGCGTCACCACCATCCAGAACAAGGGCTCCGACACCATGGTCAACCTTGCCCAAGCCTGGGCCGAGGCTTACCACGAGGTGAAACCCGACGTCCGCATCGAGGTCTCCGGCGGCGGCTCCGGCACCGGCATTGCCGCCCTCATCGCCGGCAACGTGGACATCGCCAACGCCAGCCGCGACATGAAGCCCTCCGAGCGCGAGGCCGCCAAGAAGAACACCGGCAAGGAGGTCAAGGAGTTCGTCGTCGGCTATGACGCCCTGGCCATTTATGTGCACAAGGACAATCCGCTCGAGGAAATCACCCTCGAACAACTCGCCGAGATCTACGCCGAAGGCGGCTCGATCACCAAGTGGTCCCAGCTCGGCGTGAAGGTGCCCGGCTGCGACAGCGACGAAATCGTGCGCGTCAGCCGTCAGTCCAACTCCGGCACCTACGTCTATTTCCGCGAGCACGTGCTGAACAAGAAGGATTACAAGCTGGGCTCCCGCGACATGAACGGCTCGAAGGAAGTCGTCGAGCTGGTGGCCCACACCCCGTGCGCCATCGGCTACAGCGGCATGGGCTACGCGACGCCGGAGGTCAAGATGCTGAAGGTCGCCGCCAAGAAGGGCGAACCCGCCTACGCGCCCACGATGGAAAACGCGATCAGCAAGAAATACCCCATCGCCCGCGCCCTCTATCTTTACACCCTGGGCGAACCCACCGGCGCGGTGAAGGACTACATCGACTGGATCCTCTCGCCCGAGGGCCAGAAGATCGTGGCCGAGACCGGCTACGTGCCCGTGACGGCCGCCCAGTAAGACCGTCTCATGCACAACCTACCATAGGGAATGTCCAGCGGGCCGGATTTCAGTGTCGAGCACCTGATCCGGCCCGCCCTCTTGCCTGACCATGGCGCACCACGCACCTGACCCATCCGAAGCCTCCGCAGCGGCAGCCGTTCTCCAGCGGGCCGCCCGCCCGTTGTGGGCCGTCCTGCTCGAGCGCGCCTTTGAAGTCTTCATCCGCCTTTGCGGCGTCAGCGCGGTCATCTTCGTGCTGGCGATCTTTTTCTTCGTCTTCCGCGAAGCCGCGCCGGTGCTCCGGAGTGAACACTTCAGTCTGGGCGAGTTTCTGTTCAGCACGGAGTGGTATCCCACCTCGGAGAGCAACGTGCGCTATGGAACGCTGGCGTTGACCATCGGCACGCTCAGCGTGACGGGCCTGGCCATGCTGTTGGCGGTGCCCTTCGGGCTCGGCGCCGCCATCTTCGTTTCCGAGTTCTGCGGGCCGCGGCTGCGTGAAACGCTCAAGATCGTCATCGAGCTGCTGGCCGCCATCCCCAGCGTGGTGTGGGGCTTCATCGGCCTCACCGTCATGAGCAAGATCATCATCGCGCTGACCGGCGCGCAGGTCGGGGTCAATGTGCTGAACGGCGGCATCATCCTCGCCTTGATGAGCGTGCCCATTATCGTGTCCATCGGTGAAGACGCCCTCAAGGCCGTGCCCGATTCCTACCGGGAAGCCGCTCTGGCCATGGGGGCCACCCGCTGGCAGCTCGTGTATCGGGTGCTGCTGCCCGCAGCCAAGAACGGCCTGCTGGCGGCGGTGCTGCTCGGCGTGGCCCGCGGCGTCGGCGAAACCATGGCCGTGCTCATGTGCACCGGCCATTCGGTGAACGTGCCCCACAGCCTGCTGGATTCGGTCCGCACGCTGACCGCCAATATTGCCGCCGAGTTGGGCGAGGCGCCGGTCGGCTCCGATCATTATCGCGTCCTGTTCCTGACCGGCGTGTTGCTCTTCACCATCACCTTCGTGGTCAACCTCACCGCGGACCTCGTGGTGCGCGGCATTCGCAAGAAGTAACCGCCCATGGAGACTGCCAGTTCCACAACCGCCGACAGCCTGTTGCGCGCCGAAGTGCAGTTCGGCGAAACGGCTTTCACGCGCAAAAAGAAGCGGACGGAATTCATCGCCAAGTGGATCTTCTTCGCCATGGCGATGGCCATGGTCGTGCCGCTGGTGACCATTCTCGTTTATCTCGTGGTCAAAGCCTGGCCTGTTCTCGGGATCGAGTTTCTCCTGGACGTGCCCCGGAAGGGCATGACCGAAGGCGGCATCTGGCCGGCCTTCGTGGGCACGCTTTATCTGGTGTTCATCTCCCTGGCCGTGGCGGCGCCCATCGGCGTTCTGGCGGCGATCTACTTGAACGAGTATGCCAGCGACAACTGGTTCAACCGGCTCATCAACCTGGCGGTGATCAACCTGGCCGGCGTGCCCAGCATCGTGCACGCCCTCTTCGGCTTGGGCGCCTTCGTTTATGCGGCGCGGTTCGGCACGTCGGTTCTCTCGGCCTCGCTGACGCTGGCGATCATGACCCTGCCGGTCATCATCGCCAGCACGCGCGAAGCGCTGGCCTCGGTGCCCATGGCCTTTCGCGAAGCGTGCTGGAATGTGGGCGCCACCCGCTGGCAGACGATCAAGTCGGTCGTGCTCCCCAACTCGATCAGCGGCATCCTTACCGGCATCATCCTCCAAGTCAGCCGCGCCGCGGGCGAGACCGCGCCGATCATGTTCACCGGCGCGGTGTTCTACAAAGCGGTCGAGCGCGGCAACCTGTTTCCTTACTTTCTCGACGACCAGTGCATGGCGCTTTCCATGCACCTGTTCACCATCTCGACCCAGGTGCCCAATGTGAAAGAGGCCCTTCCCTATGCCACGGCGGTGGTGCTGCTCGGCTCGGTGCTGCTGGTCAACGCCACCTCGATCGCCTTCCGTGTCTGGTTGCGCAACCGCAAGAAATGGTAAGCTGATGAGCGCGCCCCGCAAAAAGATCGAAGTGCAGGACCTCCGCCTGGCCTACGGCGACAAGGAGGTGATCCATGGCATCAGCTTCGACATCTACGAG
>RFHG01000028.1 GCA_003696465.1 Gammaproteobacteria bacterium
CCGCTGGAGGCCAGGCCAAGCAGGGCATCGCCCGGCTGTACCCGGCTGCCGTCGATGAGGCGGGATTTCTCCACCGCACCCACGCAGAATCCGGCCAGGTCGTAATCTTCGCCGGCGTACATGCCGGGCATCTCGGCGGTCTCGCCCCCGGCCAGGGCACAGCCGGCCTGCACGCAGCCCTCGGCAATGCCGGAAACCACCGCCTCGGCCGTGTCCACATCCAGGTGGCCGGTGGCGTAGTAGTCGAGAAAGAACAGCGGCTCGGCGCCGGTGACCACGATATCGTTCACGCACATCGCCACTAGGTCGATACCGATGGTGTCGTGTCGGTTCAGCTGCATGGCCAGACGCAGCTTGGTGCCGACCCCGTCGGTGCCCGAGACGAGCACCGGCTCGCGATAGCCGGACGGGATCTCGAACAGCGAACCAAACCCGCCGAGGCCGCCGAGCAGGCCGGGGCGACGGGTACGGGCGGCAAGCGGCTTGATGCGCTCGACCAGAGCATTGCCGGCGTCGATGTCGACGCCGGCATCACGATAGCTGAGACCGGGAGTGGATTCTTCGGGCATGTCTGCAGGGCCTGATGGAAGGTTGGTCACGGTACCGCGAAGTGGCCTTCTGCGCTCGGCCCGCGGCATGTTAAGGTTACGCGCCGATTATACCTGCAAGGGGTCGAGGATGGTCATGCCGCGTCTGTTGCTCTCGTTTCTGCTCCTGCTGGTGCTGCTGCCTGCGGCGGCGGTTCCGGTCAGCGACCTGTACGAGGTCGATGTGCCGGTGGCCAGCCAGGATCGCGAGCAGCGCCTCGAGGTACTCAAGCAGGCCTTCGAGGAAATCCTGGTGCGGGTGACCGGGGACGGTTCGGTGGCCGGCAACCCGGAGGTCGAGCCCCTGCTGCGCCGTGCCGCCGGTTTCGTCCAGCGTTTCCGCTACCTGCCGGCCCCGGAAGGGGAGGAGGGCTGGGTGCTGCATGCCGTCTTCGATGCCCGGCGCATCGAGCGTGCCCTGGCCGAACGCGGCCTGCCGGTGTGGGGGCAGGATCGTCCGGCGGTGCTGGCCTGGGTGGCCATCATCGACGGCGGGCGCCGCTTCCTGATCGGCGAGCAGTCGCATGATGCCGAGCGTGCCATCCTGGCCGACGAGGCCCGGCGCCGTGGTCTGCCCCTGATGTTTCCCCTGCTCGACCTGCAGGACCAGCGACAGGTGCGCATCGCCGATGTCACCGGCGGTTTCGACAGCACCGTGGATGCCGCCTCGGCGCGTTATGCCAGCGATGCCGTGCTGATCGGTACCGTGCGCCGCAGCGGCAGTCACTGGCTGGGCCGCTGGCGCCTGCGCGAGGGCGATGAAACGGTGCGTTTCGAATCCAGCGGCAAACAGCTCGATGAGGCCCTGCGTCTCGGTGTGGATGGTGCTGCCTCCTGGCTCGCCCGCTGGCATGCCCGCACGGCCCTGGCCGGTACCGGTGAGGGGGTGCCTCTGCTTGTCGAGGGCGTCAACGGGTTGACCGATTACGTTCGCCTGCGCCGCTATCTGGCCGGGCTCGACGGGGTCGAGGCCGTCATTCCCCGCCGCATCGCGCCGCCCCGGGCCGAGCTGGAGGTGCGTCTGCGCGGCGAGGCCCGCGACCTGCAGCGCATGATTTCCCTGGGCGATGTGCTGGCCCGGGTGGATGAGGTGCAGCCGCAGTTCGCAGCCGTTGTGGCAGGCAGCAGTACCGAAGGTGCCGTGTCTCCGTCGGATGCGCCGGCCCCTTCCATGCCCGAACGGACACGCCTGCATTACCGCCTGCTGCCCTGATTCTGCCCGATGCGCGCCGGCCTGCTATCTTTTCCCCATGTGGCAACGGCACATCCCCAATCTCATCACCCTGTTCCGGTTCCTGCTCATTCCGCCGGTACTCTGGCTGATTCTGCACCAGCGCA
>RFHG01000232.1 GCA_003696465.1 Gammaproteobacteria bacterium
CTGCGCGAGGACCTGCAGCAGGCCGGTGACGAACTGCAGCGCACCATCGAGGCCCTGCCGCTGGAGGGAGGGCCGTAGCATGCGCGTATGGGCGGTGGCCAACCAGAAGGGCGGCGTGGGCAAGACCACCACGGCGGTGACGCTCGGCGGCTGGCTGGCCCGGCGCGGGCAGCGTGTGCTGCTGGTGGATCTCGACCCGCATGGCTCGCTGACCAGCTATTTCGGTTTCGACCCCGAGAGCAACCCGCGCAGCGGCTATGTGCTGTTCAAGCGCGCGGCGGAACACAAGCCGCTGGCCCCGCGCGACCAGATCGAGCACACGGCGGTGGAAGGACTCGACCTGCTCTGTGCCTCGACCGCCATGGCCACGCTCGATCGGCAGCTGGGCAATACCGAGGGGATGGGCCTGGTGATCGCGCGAACCCTGCAGGGCCTGGACGAAGACTATGACTATGCACTCATCGACTGTCCGCCCATGCTGGGTGTGCTGATGGTCAACGCCCTGGCCGCCTGCGAGCACCTCATCATCCCGGTGCAGACCGAGTTTCTTGCGCTCAAGGGACTGGAACGCATGCTGCGCACCCTGCAGATGGTGCAGCGCTCGCGCAACTTCTCGCTGGAGTACACCATCGTGCCCACCCTGTTCGACAAGCGCACGCGGGCCTCCCTGGAGACCCTGCGCACCCTGCGCGAGCGCTATCCGGAGCAGCTCTGGAATGGCGTGATCCCGGTGGATACGCGCTTTCGCGAGGCCAGCCTGGCCGGGGTGCCGCTGTCCATCATGCGTCCGGGCGCGCGCGGGGCCCAGCACTATCGGCAGTTGCTTGAATATCTGCTCCATGAAGAACCGGCTCCGGCCGCCATCAACAGCTGACAGCCGCCATGACCGAAGAACGCAAGGCACCCCCCATCACCCTGGTCGAGCAGCACCACGCGCTCGATGCCTATCTCGACAGCCTGCTCGCCGAGGCCACCGAGCCCGTGGCAGAGACGCCCGAGCCCGCGGTGGCACTGCAGGTGGTGGTGGACCAGCCGGCGCCGGTCGAAGCACCCGCCGAACCGGCCCTGTCCGAGGTGGCCCACCCCGCACCCGAGGCGGTGCCCCGACCTGAGCCCGCAACGCGCCCCGACTGGGCCGAGGGGCGCTTCCAGTGCCTGATCTTCCATGTCCAGGGGCTGAAGCTCGCGGTGCCGCTGGCGCGGCTCAACGGCATCCTGCCCTGGGACGAGGACATCACCCGCCTGCCGGGGCGGGCACCGCATCTGGTGGGTCTGGTCAAGTCGCATGGCGAGACGGTGCGGGTGGTGGATACCACCCGCCTGGTGCTGCCGCCCGACCGGCAGCCACCCGCCATCGGCGAGGCAGGGCGAGAAGCCCCCTCGCACATCATTCTGGTAGGGCAGCGGCGCTGGGGCCTGTCCTGCGACGGTCTGGCCGATACCGTCACCCTGGAACCGGATGCGGTGCACTGGCGTGGCAGCCGCGGCAAGCGGCCCTGGCTGGCCGGCACCGTGATCGATCACATGTGTGCCCTGCTCGATACCGATGCCTTCGTCGACATCCTCGAGCACGACACGCCGGCCCTGGACGAGGATCAGCAAGACTGAAACTGGCACGAATTCTGCTATAACCTAGTCAAAAGGCCGATACAGCCCACGGGCGACGGCTTTTTGACGCAACCAGATGAGGAGCGACCCATGAGCGACAATGCGGCTGCCCTGGCAGACCACCTGCAGTGCGTGACCTTCACCCTGGCAGAGGAAACCTATGCCATTGATGTCATGCAGGTGCAGGAGGTACTGCGTGTCACCGAGATTGCGCCGGTACCGGGGGCGCCGGACTATGTGCTGGGCATCATCAACCTGCGCGGCAACGTGGTGGCGGTCATCGATGCGCGTTCGCGCTTCGGCCTGCCTCCGCACGAGATGGATGACATGACCCGTATTGTCATCATCGAGGCCAATGACAATGTCATCGGCATCCTCGTCGACAGCGTGGCGGAGGTAGTGGAGCTGGACAAGTCCGAGATCGAACCGGCGCCGGCAGTGGGCAACGATGAGACGGCCCGCTACATCAAGGGCGTGGCCAACCACGAAGGCACGCTTATCATCCTGGTCGACCTGAACAATCTCCTCTCGGAAGAGGAGTGGCAGGACGTGGCCAACCTCTGATGCCATGGCCGAGCCCGTCGACATCCGCCCCCTGCACCCGGTCTGGCCATCCCGGCCGGCCGGCCAGCGTCGACCCGAACGTGCCGAAGAGGAGCATGGACGTCGCCGCCAGCGGGAGCGGCAGCCCGATCAGGATGATGCAGACAAGGGCGACGGGACCCACATAGACGAATACGCATGACCCTGCCATTCGACATAGCCGAACTGTTCTGGCCGCTGTTGCTGGCCGCCGGCTCCGGGCTGGTGGCAGCGCTGCTGGTCATGCTGCGGGTGTTGCGCCTGCTCGAGTCCCAGCGCCGCGAGATTCGCCTGCTGAAGGCCGATGTGCTGACCCTGCGCGGAGCGGTCAGTGCCCTGGCGCAGGAGGAAGTCGATGCGGGGCTGCGGCGCGAGCGCATCGAGCAGCGTCTGCGCGGGTTGCATACCCGTCAGGATCGGCTGGAACTGCAGGGACGCAGTGAAAAACCCTATGCCCAGGCCATTCAGCTCGTGCGCCGAGGGGCCGGTATCGATGAGATCATGCAGGCCTGTGGCCTCAACCGCGGTGAGGCCGAACTCATCCTGTCGATGCACGGGGGTGCGCGCTGAGCGGCGGGATCCCGTCAGGCGTGACCGGCGTTGCGATCGGTCGGCGCGTGAAAGTAGAAGCTCGCCTCCGCCTCTTCCTGACATTCCCTGAGCAGCGCCGCAAGGCGTGACTGGGCGTCGCTGATCGGGGCGCAATCCTCGCATGCCGGGTCGCCGCAGGGTTGGCGGGAATGCAGCCAGAAGTGCACGGCACCCGAGAGCAGGCCGGAGGCGATCTCCCACTGATCGGCCTGCGGGTTCTGTTCCATCAGGCGGTTGCCAAGTTCCACCACCTCGCGCGCGGCATCGTCGAAGGCGGTGGGCAGATCCTGTTCGTCGTTCATGTCGTGTCCCGGTTGCTGTGATCTCGTTGAGTCTCGTTGTCCGTTTCGTCCCACGGCGTGCGACCACTCAGGTAAAAGGCAAAGGCCAGCACTTCGGCCACCGCGACATAAAGGGTGCGCGGTATCTCGGCACCCAGCGGCAGGGGCTCAAGCAGGCGGGCAAGCTCGGGTCGCTCCTGGATCGGGACGCCGTGCTCGAGGGCGAGGTCCACGATGTCCTCGGCGACCTGCCCGCGGCCGCTTGCAGTAATGCGCGGGGCCCGTGCTCCATCGTAATGCAGTGCCACCGCGCGCTCAATTCCCGCATTCCCTTCTTTCTTCTTCATGCCTCGAACCTCAGTGCCGGCAGGTCGATATCGGACAACGGCTCACGGACCTGGCCGGTGTGGCATTGCAGGCCGGCAACCACCAGCCCGGAGGCCGAGAGGCGTGCCTCGAGCGTGTCCAGATGCTGCCGGAACAGGGTTGCCGTGGCTTCCTGTTCGCTCAGGATGCGGCAGCCGAAGCGCTGCCCCTGCAGCCAGGCATCGAACTGTACCGGGCCGAGTGCGGGCAGATCGAGTGCCAGGCGTACCCGCCAGGTCGGTTCGGCTTCGGCCGGTTCGGCGCTGCCGCCGGCCTCGTCACGCTCGATGTACAGCGCGACCACGCCCA
>RFHG01000233.1 GCA_003696465.1 Gammaproteobacteria bacterium
AGAGCCGGGCCAGCTGCTCGCCGATCCTGCGCTCGATCACGGACGGGTCGAGGATGACGGCCTCCTGGCCATCGGCAATGACATTGGCGGCGACGATCTCGCAGTCGGCATCCCGGGTGCCACCCTTGATCACCTGATCGGGGGTCAGCCGCAGGGGGTGCGGGATGCCACTGACCTCCAGCGCATACCATTGCAGGCCCGGTATCTGTTCGATGGCATAGAGCACGACATAGCGCGAGTCCTTGCTGGCCCGGGGATGGCGTCCGCACATTTCCTCGACCGAGATGGTCGGTATCTGCTGCCCGCGCCACTGGATCATGCCGCGCAGCCAGGGCTCCACCCCCTTGAGCGGCTGGATCATCTCGCGCGGGATCACCTCGGCCAGGCCCGTTTGCGGAATCAGCACGTTCTGATCGGTAATGGGGATCAGCAGGCTGTTGATGCGTTCCTGTTCTGCAGCCATTTCGTGTCCTTCCTCAGGCCTGTTTCACTGCGCCGGTCTCGGCCAGCAGGCCATTGATCTCCTCGAGCAGTTCGGACTCCTGGTAGGGCTTGCCCAGGTAGCGGTTGACGCCGATGTCCATTGCCCGCTGGCGGTGCTTTTCCCCGGTCCGCGAGGTGATCATGATGATGGGAATATCGCGCAGGCGCTCGTCGTTGCGAATATGGGTGGCCAGTTCGTAGCCGTCCATGCGCGGCATCTCGATATCGAGCAGCATGATGTCGGGCAGGCGCTCCTCGTGCAGATTGGCGATGGCATCCACGCCGTCCTTCGCCGTAATCACATCGAAGTCGTTGCGCTCGAGCATGCGGCTGGTGACCTTGCGGATGGTAATGGAGTCGTCCACCACCATGACCAGCGGCTTGCGCTCGGCCTCGGCAGCCGCCGCCTCTTCCTCCTCGGCGGTATAGACCAGCTTGACCCCGGCGCTCATGCGCACGAGGCTCGGCACATCCAGGATCAGGACCACACGTCCATCACCGAGGATGGTGGCGCCGGAAATGCCGCGCACCTTGGCCAGTTGCGGCCCAACGGACTTCACGACTACCTCGCGGCTGCCCAGCAGACCCTCGACCTGCAGCGCCAGTCGGTGACCACCGGAGATCACCAGCAGCACCGGATACAGCTGCCCCGGATCATCGAGCTGCGGCGAGGCCGTGCCGAGCAGCGCGCCGAGGTGTTTCAGCTCGTAATCATAGGCGGCATATTCGATGGTGGGGTTGCTCTCGTCATACCGGGTGGCAAGCTCGCCCGCACTCATGCGCACGATACCTTCGATGCTCTGCAGCGGCACCGCATAGATGTCCTCGCCGGTCTGCACCAGCAGGGCCTGGTTGATGGCCAGGGTAAACGGCAGGTTGACCCGGAAGTGGGTACCCTTGCCTCGATGCGATTCGATGTGGAGTACGCCCCCGAGCTGCTTGATCTCGTTGTTGACCACGTCCATGCCGACACCACGGCCGGAGATCTGGCTGACCTTGTCGGCAGTACTGAATCCGGACTCGAGGATGAGCTGCATGGCATCCTCGTCGGAGAGCTTGTCGACATCGCCGGCAATGCCGAGCTGGCGCGCCTTGGCACGTACCTTGTCGAGATCGATGCCGGCACCATCGTCGGTCACGTCGATGACGATCTCGGAGCCTTCGCGGTGCACATCGAGCGTGATATGGCCGCTTTCCGGCTTGCCCTTGGCAGCCCGCTCCTGCGGCGTTTCGATGCCGTGAGAGATGGCATTGCGCAGCATGTGCTCGAGCGGCGCGACCATGTGCTCGAGCACGGAGCGGTCGAGCTCGCTGTGCTCGCCACGAATCTCGAGCTCCACCTTCTTGCCCAGTTCTGCCGCGGTCTGGCGCACCACACGGCGCAGGCGCGGACTGATGGAGCCGAACTGCACCATGCGCGTGCGCATCAGCCCTTCCTGCAGTTCGGTGCTCACTCGCGACTGCTGCAGCATCAGGGTCTCGGTATCGCGCACCTGTTCGCTGAGCACCTGCTGGATGGAGAGCAGGTCATTGACCGATTCGGCCAGGGCGCGCGAGAGCTGCTGGATGGTGGAATAGCGGTCCATCTCCAGCGGATCGAACTCCTCGTCCTCGGGAATGTTGCCCTCGGCCTTTTCGCGCTCGAAGTTGGCCAGTACCTGGGCCTCGGTCTCCAGCTCCAGCTTGCGCAGCTGTTCGCGCAGACGCTCGATGGTCTGCTCGAATTCCTGCAGGTTGAAGCCGAAGGTGGTGATCTGCTCCTCGAGTCGGGCGTGGTAGATGTTGACCTCGCCGGCAAAGTTGACCAGGTTGTCGAGCAGATCCGAACGGACCCGGATGACCTCCTGGCCCCCGGGCCTAGTCTGGGACTTTTTTCCCGGGGGTTCCCCCTTCGGTTCCTTCTCCGCGGGCGCGGACGGGGCCTCCGAAGGGCGGGCAAAGTCGGGCAGTGGCAATTCCTCGGTGGGTGCCGCCTCGAGCGTGTCCAGCGAGCTCGGCCGGACGGGCGTCTCATCAGCCCCGGGGACTGTCGGCGGCTCGAACGCACCGGGTTCCGGTCGCTTGAGCACCACGGTCTCGGCCACCTCGAGGGCCTCGGGCGCAGCCTCCCCCTCTGCTTCGAAAGAGGGTTCGGCCGGAGCCGCCTCCTCGGCTTGCGCCGTGCCGGCGGAAGGTGCGGGCTGCCCGGACTCCAGCGCCTCGACCCGGCGTATGAGCTCGGGCTCCGGATAGACCGGCTCGCCGGCCTTGGCCTGCTCGACCATGTTGCTCAGCTTGTCCAGGGTCTCGTGCAGGACACCGAACATCTCGGGCGTCGGCGAGACGATGCCCTCGGCGATCTTGATGATGAGGGATTCGAAGGCATGGCTGAGATCACCGATATTGGTGAAATTGGCCATGCGCGCTCCCCCCTTGAGGGTGTGCAACTGGCGCTGGATCTCCTGGATCACCTCCTGGTCGTCCGGCGCCTCCTGCCAGCGGGCGAGCGTGCCATCGGCCGCGTCAAGGATCTCCTCGGCCTCCTCGATGAAGATCTCGACCAGCTCCATGTCCTCTTCGCTGACCACATCCGGCTCACCGGCCTGCACCTCGGCAGCGGCCTCCCCGGCCTCGGCAGCACTGACCTGCTCGGCCAGATCCTGCCGGATCTCCATCATCACCGTCGGTTGTTCGCCACCGGTCTCGACCTCTGCAAGCAGGGCCTCGATCTGACGCTGGACATCTTCCGCGGTGGGCACGGCCTGGGCCGGCGAGGCCAGGCTCTCGAGCACCTCCTCGATAAAGGACACCATGCGTTCGAGCAGGGGACGGGCCTGGGGTGACATGCCCTGACCCTCGTTCTGACAGGCCTTGGCGTATTTCTCGAACGGCCCGGACAGCGCCGAAATCTCCGGCACACTGGCCGTGCGCGCACTGCCATTGAGGGTATGCAGGGCACGAATCATGCGATCGTCGGCGGGCAGTTCGGCGCCTTCGGGTGTCTCGGCCAGAATCTGGCGCAGGGTATCGAGATGCTGGCGTGTCTCGTTGCTGAAGATCTCGAGCAGGACCGGATCGATACGCGCCCCCTGTTCCAGCACCGGCGCGATGACCGTCGGTACCTCCTCCTCTTCTTCCTCTGCCACGGCCGGTTCCGCCGGCTCCTCGAGCAAGACTTCCTCCTTGTCCTCGCCGGAGCCCGAATCCAGATCCGCGAGCTCGGGGAACTCGCCGGTCAGCACGATCTGCTCTTCGTCACCGGCGCCTTCTTCCACCTCGATGCCCGCTCCGGTGGCCTCGCTTTCACCCGAATCGAACATCACCGGTGAAGGTACCTCGAGGGTCAGGTCGATGACCTCTTCCTCGACCGTTTCCGGTTCCCGTGATTCGGCGATACGCCCCTCGGGCCCCGCCCCGGGCGGCATGTTGATGACCTCGGTCGGTGCGACCGTCTCGTCCTCGACCGCTTCGGGGACTTCCGCGGCCTGCTCGTCCGCGGTCTCTGCAACGGTTTCCCCCGCCTCGGCTGCTGCCGTCTCTTCGTTTGGCGCAGCGGCCGGCTCCTCGTCGATGAACGCGGTGAGGTCGGCCTCGGATTCCTCTGCTTCGGTGCTCCCCCCGAGATAACGTTCGGCGTAGCCAGGCTTCGACATCTCGTGTGCACGTGCCATGAGGCCATGCACATCCATGCCGGGCTGCACCTTGTCCCGCACCTGCCGGACCAGCTCGCCCAGTGCCTGATGGGCCTCTTCCAGCGCCTCGAACACATGCGGCTCGGCCGGAATGGTCTTGTCGATCACCCGGTTGAGCATGTTCTCGAAGGCCCAGGCGAATTCGCCAATGAGCTGGGCCCCGACCAGTCGCCCGGAGCCTTTCAGCGTATGGAAGGAGCGCCGGATCGTGGTCAGCGCCTCCTCATCGGCAGGATCCGCCTTCCAGCGCGGCAGGTACTCGCCGATGCGCTCGATTTCCTCCTCGGCCTCTTCGAGGAAGATCTCCAGAATCTCGTCGTCAATCTCGCCCGCCAGCGGCTGCAGATCGCGGAACTCGGAACCATCGGGCAGGGATTCGGCCGCCGGGGCTTGCGGGGCCTCCGATGCGGGCGCCGGCGCGTGCTCGGGCTCGCCCCCGGCTTCCGCCTCCGGGGCAACCTCCCCCTCCTGCGTTTCCAGCAGGGAGTCGAGCTGCAGGGTCTCCAGGGTCTCGTCGCCCAGGCGCTCGGGCTCTTCCTCGGTACCCTCGGGCGCCACCACCTCCAGCGTCGGCGCGGATTCGGCCGCATCCAGTGCCTGGACTTCCGTGGTGGGCCGTTCTTCCAGATCCGCCACCTCGGGCTCCGGCTCGGTGACTGGCTGTTCCAGCTCGACGGTCTCCATGTCGGCCAGATCGACCGCCAGGGTCTCGACCGTCTCCATGCCCTCGGCAGGCTGCGCCTCTTGCGCCGGAACCGGGGACTCTTGCGGCGGAATTGCACCGGCCGGATAGCCCAGCGCGGCAACGGCTTCTTCCGCCACATCGATGTACCGGGCCAGCTGGCCCTGTCCCTCGGCCAGCCCCTCGAGATACATCTCGACCGCGGTGATGGCATCGGCCATGGCCTCGAGTTGCGGATTGTCCGGCACCTGCCGGGTACCCAGGACCTCGCGCTCGATATAGGCTGCCAGGGAATCGAGCACCGGCATCAGGCGCTCGAGCGGCAGGATGGACATGGCGCCCCGAACCGAGCGCAGAATGCCCGGAACCTCTTCCAGTGGACGCGTCTCGGTGGGCAGGGAGATGAATTCGACGATGGCCTCCTTGGCCCGGTTCATCTCCGTCAGGGTCTCGCGGATCAGTGCCCGCAGGGTCTCGCGGTATTCGGCCTCGGGCAGTTCGTGACCGCCATCGGCCGCCTCGGCCACCCGATCCAGGGCCCGCTGGCTGCCGCCCTGGCTGCGACTGGCGATGAAGTCGTTGAGGATGGCCTCGACATTGAGCATGATTCCGGCCACTTCGAGCAGGGCATTCTCGTCCACGTCGGACTGCCCTTCGCCCATGGCCCGCACCCGGGCCTCCTCGGTCAGCACCAGCTCCCGGGCCTCGCCAAGGCCCAGCATGGTCAGGGTATCGGCCACGGTGCGCAGCTTGTCCGCCAGCGGCAGCAGCTCGGCCGTGTCGGGATTGTCGGCGTGCACGAACAGCTCGAGCACGTCCTTGATTTCGGTCAGATCCTCGCGGATGCCCTGCGATACGGTCTGCAGGACCTCGAGATTGAGGCCGCCGATCTCGGCACCGGCCATCTCGCGTACGTCCTGGCCGCTGGGCAGCATGTCGCTCAGGCGATACGCCTTCTTCACCGCCTTGACCTGATCGCTGACGGTCTCGGAGGTGGCGATGTAGTAGAGCAGGTTCTTGATCAGCTCATTGGGCAGGTTCTGTACCATGCCCTCCTCGCCCTGCTCGACGAGCTGGCGGATCTGGCGATCGACCCGTCCGAGCAGCTGCTTGACGGTGACCCCGCCTTCCAGCCCCTCGCGGGCCAGTGCATCGGTCAGGGCACCGGCGATCCACCACAGCCGGCGGGAACCGGGCAGGGTACTGAAGCGGCGCAGTCGCTCGAGCACCGCGTGCATGGTGCGCAGACTCTTGGCTACATCGCGGTCACGAAGCACGCCGAGCAGCCCCAGCTGATAACTGTGCCGCAGGGCCCTGGCGGCCGCGCGCACGTCACGCTCGGGTGGCTGTCCCGGGGCCTCGGTCTCGGGTGCCTCGGCCTCCTCTGCACGGGCATCCACCTCGGGGAAGAACAGCACGTTCTCCGACAGCAGCGGCACGTCACGTGCCGCACGCAGGTCGTTCATGAGCGGCAGCAGGGCAATGGGCACATCCCGGTTGCCGGCCTGGATGTGCTCCAGGTAGTCCGGCATCTGGATCAGGGCACGCATCAGCGCCTCGTAGGCGTCCTCGCGGTTGCGTACCCGGCCCGCCTCGATGGCGTCGAGGAGCTCGGTCATCTCCTCGGCCAGCATGGCCGCCCCGAACAGTTCGACCATCTGCAACGTGCCCTGGGCCTGGCGCACCAGGGTACGGCACTCCTGCAGGCGATCGGTTGCCTCCTCGTCCTCGATAAAGGCCTCAAGCGCCTGGCGCGCCTGGGTCAGGACGGCGTCCAGTTCCTTCTTGACCCAGCCGAGGGCGTTGTACTCGATGGTATCGTCCTGCTTCATGCATCACCCTTGGGTGCAGGTTATCGTCATGTCGCCCGTGCCCGTGGGCACCGCGAATCAGGAGGCCTTGGCCTCCAGATCTCCGCCATTCTCTTCCTCGGCCTCTTCCAGCAGGCGATCGCGCTGTTCCTCGCTCATGATCAGGGTCTCGCCATGCTCGGCCTCGGGCAGCTTGAAGCCGGCCACCGAGCGACGCAGCTCGTTGGCCAGTTCGGTGAGGTTACCGATCGACACGGCCACCTCGTTGGTCCCCTCGGAGGTCTGCATGGTGATCTCCTGGATGACGTTCATGGTGTTGGTCACGCTGACCGACACCGCGGCCTGCTGGCGGGCAGACTGGGAGATCGACTGGATGAGTTCGGCCAGCTGGTGCGACACGCGTTCGATCTGGTCGAGGGCGTCACCGGCATCCAGGGCCAGCTTGGCCCCGGCCACCACGTTGGCGGTACTCTGCTCCATGGAGATGACCGCCTCGTTGGTATCGGCCTGAATGGTCTTTACCAGGGCCTCGATCTGCTTGGTGGCGTTGGCCGAGCGCTCGGCCAGTCGCTGCACCTCGTCGGCCACCACCGCGAAACCGCGACCTGCCTCGCCAGCCGAGGAGGCCTGGATGGCGGCGTTCAGGGCCAGGATGTTGGTCTGGTCGGCGATGTCGTCGATCAGGCTCACGATGTCGCCGATCTCCTGCGAGGACTCACCCAGTCGCTTGATTCGCTTGGAGGTCTCCTGAATCTGCTCGCGGATGGTATCCATGCCGTCGATGGTCAGGCGCACGGTCTCCGCACCCTTGCGCGAGAGGTCCACCGACTGCTGGGCCACCTCGGCAGAGACCGACGCGTTCTCCGATACCTGCTCGATGGAGTCGGCCATGTCGGTGATGGCCGCCGAGGCCGAGGCGATCTCGCGGGCCTGGTGGTTGGAGGCGTCGGCCAGGCGCAGGGCCGTGGCCTGTGCCTTTTCGGCAGCATCCGAGACCTTTTCCGAGGTCTCGTTGATGGTGGTAACCAGGCTGCGCAGGGCGTCGATGGCGTAGTTGACCGAGTCGGCGATGGCGCCGGTGATGTCCTCGGTCACGGTTGCGTGCACCGTCAGGTCACCCTCGGCCAGGCTGGACATCTCGTCGAGCAGGCGCAGGATGGCGCGCTGGTTGCGCCGGTTCTGCTCGGTGGTCACGGCCAGGCGGTTGCGGGTGTCGCGGTACAGGATGTAACCCAGCAGGATGAGCAGCACCAGGGCGATCACGCCGGCGGCGGCACCTGCCAGCTGGAACACGAACAGTCGCCCATTATGCTCTACAAATGCAGCCTCAAGCTCCTGCGAATCGTCCAGCAGATCACTTGAAAGTTCATCCACCTTGGCGGCAGCGTCCTTGACCTCAAACAGTTGCGGCGAGGCCTCGAGAATGGCGCCCACGTGATCGGACACGGTCTTGAACAGCATCGCCACCTCGCGCAGCTTGTCGCGCGCCTCGGGGTACGGGACCTTCTTGATATTGAGGGCGGGATAGCCGCGAATCATGCCTTCCAGCACGCGCCCGAACAGGGCGGCATCACGTCCGAAACGATCGGCCGCGGTGGCAG
>RFHG01000234.1 GCA_003696465.1 Gammaproteobacteria bacterium
GGAAAATCAGCGGCGGGCATTGGCTGAGCGTGAGCGCACAACTGCATCTCTGGAACAGAAAACCACTTCCCTTGAGCAGAAAAACCAGCGCCTGGCACAGCGCATCCACTATCTGGAAGAGCAGCTGCGGCTGGCCCTGTCTCATCGCTACGGGCAACGCAGCGAGCGCCGGGCAGAAGACGATCCCCAGGCGGACCTGTTCAATGAAGCTGAAGAGCTGGTGGCCACCGAGCCGGACAGCGCTGCCGGGTCCACGGAAGTCCGGGGGCATGTCCGCCGTCGCACCTCCGGCCGTCAGGCATTGCCCGAAGACCTGCCCCGCGAAGTCATCGAACATGACATTGATGACGCCGACAAGGTTTGTGCCTGCGGGTGTCACAAGCAGCGCATCGGCGAAGAGGTCAGCGAGAACCTGGAATACATTCCGGCCCGCCTGTACGTGGCGCGGCATGTCCGTCACAAGTATGCCTGCCCGCAATGCGAGGCGGGTGTGCAGGTGGCCCGGAAGCCGGCGTCTCTGATTCCCGGCAGCAATGCCGGCAACCATCTGCTCGCGTTCATTCTGGTGGCCAAGTATCAGGATGCGCTGCCCCTGTACCGGCTGAGCCGGATCTTTGAGCGACAGGGCATTGATCTGCCCCGCAACACGCTGGCCCGCTGGGTGATTCAGTGCAGCGAGGCCCTGACACCGCTGCTCGCGCGGATGGACGCCGCGATGCGGGAGGCGCCGGTCATCCTGATGGATGAAACCACCCTGCAGGTCAACCGCGAGCCCGGGCGGGAGGCGGCCAGCACCTCATACATGTGGATCCGGCGCGGACTGTCGCCGCCGGATGCATCCCATCCCCGGGGCCGGGATGTGACCCTCTACCATTACAGCCCGACACGTTCGGCAGACGTGGCGCTGAGCCTGCTGTCGGGGTACCGTGGTGCCCTGATGACGGACGGCTATGCCGGCTACCGTGCGGCCGTGGCCCGCTACGGCCTGGTACATGCCACCTGCTGGGCGCACGCGCGGCGCAAGTTTGTGGAGGCGGAAAAGGCCCTGCCCAGGGGAAAGACATCACCGGCCATCACAGCCATCCTCAACCGGATCCGCAAGCTCTACGCCATCGAAAAACGACTGGCGGGTGCTTCGCCCGAACAGCGTCAGGCCGCACGTGAACGTCAGGCCCGGCCGATCCTCGAACAGCTGCGGGCGCACCTGGAGAAGA
>RFHG01000235.1 GCA_003696465.1 Gammaproteobacteria bacterium
GAGAATAACATCGCCAGGCTCAAGGCCTCGGTGGCGCAGTTCGGCTTCGTCACCCCGATCCTTGTCGATGCCTCCGGTGTGATCATCGCCGGGCACGGGCGCTTCGAGGCGGCCAAGGCGCTTGGGCTCAAGACGGTGCCGACCGTGGTGGCCGATCATCTCTCCGAGGCCGAGGTGCGGGCCCTGCGCATCGCCGACAACCGGCTGGCAGAACTCTCGGAGTGGAACGTCGAGGCGCTGCGGATCGAGTTTGCCGACCTGCTCGACCTGGGGCTCGGGGGTGATCTCGACTTCAGTCTCGACATCACCGGCTTCGAGATGCCCCAGATCGACATCATGCTGGCCGGTGCGGGCAGCGACGAGGAGGAAGCCGAGACGGTGGACCTGCCCGATCCGGATCGCCCGGCCATCGCCCGTCCGGGCGATCTCTGGATCCTCGGGCAGCACCGGCTTCTGTGTGGCGACGCGCTCGATGCGGCGAGCTACGCGCGGGTTCTCGAGGGCGAGGTGCCGCGGATGGTCTTCACCGATCCGCCCTACAACGTCCCCGTCAAGGGTCACGTGCGTGCGGCGAGCGGCGGGGCGCATCGCGAGTTCGTCATGGCCTCGGGCGAGATGACGGCGGACGAGTTCCGCCGCTTTCTCGGGGGCTTTCTCGGCCATCTCGAGAACCGCCTGCCCAAGGGCGGCATCGCCATGGTCTGCATGGACTGGCGCCACGTCGAGGAGCTGATCGGGGCGGGCAAGGCGGCAGGCTTCGAGCTCATCAACCTCTGCGTCTGGAACAAGACCAATGGCGGGATGGGCAGCCTCTACCGCTCCAAGCACGAGCTCGTCTGCATCTTTAAGAAGCCCGGTGGGGCGCATGTGAACAACGTCGGGCTGGGCCGGCACGGGAGGAACCGCACCAATGTCTGGGACTATGCCGGGGTCAACAGCTTTGGCGCCGGGCGGAAGGCGAACCTGGCCGATCACCCGACGGTCAAGCCCACCGCGCTGGTGGCCGATGCGATCATGGACGTGAGTCACAGGGGCGAGGTGGTGCTCGATGCCTTCGGCGGGTCGGGCGCGACGCTGCTTGCCGCCGAGCGCACCGGCCGGCGGGCGCGGCTCATCGAGCTCGACCCGCTCTATGTCGATGTGGCGATCCGACGCTGGCAGGAGATGACCGGCGAGGAGGCCCGCGAGGCGGTCACGAGCGAGCGCTTTGCCGAGCGCGCTGCACGGGAGGCCGCGGCACGAGAGGAGGTTGCCGATGGCTGAACGCAAGACAGACTACGAGGTGGGCTACCGTAAGCCGCCGAGGCACACGCGGTTCCGGAAGGGGCAGTCGGGCAACCCGAAGGGCCGGCCGAAGGGCGCCCGCGGGCTTACGGCTAGCCTCAAGCGCGAACTCGAGACGAAGATCACCATCCGGGAGGGCGGCAGGGAAATGCACCTGACCAAGGGCGAGGCCGCGGCCAAGCGCCTGACCAATGAGGCGCTCACGGGCGACATGAAGGCGCTGCTGGCGCTGCTGAAGCTCGACCCCCAGCTCTACGGCGCGGTCGACGAGCAGTTCGGGGAGGCGGGCAAGGCGGCCCAGGCAGAGCCGGTCGATCTCGAGATCCTGCGGGATTACTTCGGTCAGTCTGAGAACGGGGCTGCGACCGACACCGCGGAGGAGGGCGCCGATGACGAAGCCTGATCCTGCACTCATCCGGCAGGCGGCGCTGGCGATCTGCCGCGACGACTTCTTCGCCTTCCTCTGGCGCGCCTTCGACACGCTGCATGCCGGGGCCGACGTGAAGTTCGTGCCGGCCTGGCACGTGCGCGCCATGTGCCACGAACTCGAGGCCTTGCGCGCGGGCGAGAACAGGCGGCTGGTGATCACCATTCCGCCCCGCTGCCTCAAGTCCGTCACCGTGGCCGCAGCCTGGCCCGCGTTCCTTCTGGGCCACGCGCCGGGGGCGAAGATCATCGTGGCAAGCTACGGGCTCGATCTTGCCCGCAGGCATGCCGAGGACTGCCGCAAGATCATGTCGGCGCCCTGGTACCAGGAGATCTTCCCCGCAACCCGCCTTGCCCGCACCGGCAACACCGTCGAGGAGATCCGCACCACTTCCGGCGGCAGCCGCAAGGCGGTCTCGATCGGGGGTGCGGTGACCGGCCATGGCGCCGATCACATCATCATCGATGACCTGATGAAGGCCGCTGATGCCACTTCGGAGGCCGAGCTGATCCGCGCCCAGGACTTCATCGAGGGCACATTGCTCTCGCGCTTCGACAACCAGTCCGAAGGGCGGGTGGTGATGGTGGCGCAGCGGCTCCACGAGATGGACCCGCCGGGCTATCTCATCGAGAAGGGCACCTACCGGCACCTCAACCTGCCCGCCATC
>RFHG01000236.1 GCA_003696465.1 Gammaproteobacteria bacterium
ATCCCGATCTATGCCTTGACGCCCCATGTCGAGACGCGTAGAAAGGTGTCCCTCTATCGCGGGGTGTATCCGATCGCGTTCATGACCCACGAGATGAAGTCCCATGCCGAGGCCAACCAGAAGGCGGTGGACATTCTCTGTGGCGAGGGCGTGGCCGAGAACGGCGATCGCGTGATCATCACCAAGGGCGATCTGATGGGCAACGGTGGAGGCACCAATGCCATGAAGATCGTCGAAGTAGGCAACCTGGTGGAGGCCGTCTAGTACGGACGCCCCGGGCAGAATTCAACCACTTTATACAGCACAGGAGGTCACCCAATGGCCCTTATTTCTCTCCGACAGCTGCTGGATCATGCCGCCGAGAACGGCTATGGCATGCCGGCATTCAACGTCAACAACATGGAACAGATCCATGCCATCATGCAGGCCGCCGACGAGATGGACAGCCCGGTCATCCTGCAGGGTTCGGCCGGTGCCCGTGCCTATGCCGGCGAGCCGTTCCTGCGTCACCTGGTACAGGCTGCGGTCGAGCAGTATCCGCACATCCCCGTTTGCATGCACCAGGATCACGGCTCCGAGCCGGCCGTCTGCCTGCGTTCCATCCAGTCCGGCTTCACCTCGGTCATGATGGACGGCTCCCTGATGCCCGACATGAAGACCCCCTCCACCTACGAGTACAACGTCGAGGTCACCCGCAAGGTGGTCGAGATGGCACATGCCGGCGGCGTGTCCGTGGAGGGCGAGCTGGGCTGCCTGGGCTCGCTGGAGACCGGCATGATGGGTGAGGAAGACGGCCACGGTGCCGAAGGGCAGCTGGACATGGACCAGCTCCTGACCGATCCCGACCAGGCCGCCGATTTCGTCAAGAAGACCGGCGTCGATGCCTTGGCCATCGCCATCGGCACCTCCCACGGTGCCTACAAGTTCACCAAGCCGCCGACCGGCGAGGTGCTGCGCATCGACCGCATCAAGGAAATCCATGCCCGCATTCCCGATACCCACCTGGTGATGCATGGCTCCTCCTCCGTGCCGCAGGAGTGGCTCAAGATCATCAACGAATACGGTGGTGACATGGGCGAGACCTACGGCGTGCCGGTCGAGGAGATCGTCGAGGGCATCAAGAACGGGGTGCGCAAGGTGAACATCGATACCGACCTGCGCATGGCCGCCACCGGTGCCATCCGCAAGCACCTGCACGACAATCCCAGCAACTTCGACCCGCGCAAGTTCCTCAAGGCCGCTACCGCCGCCATGAAGGACATCTGCAAGGCCCGCTACGAGGCCTTCGGCAGCGCCGGCATGGCTTCCAAGATCAAGCCGATCTCGCTGGAAGACATGTACAAGCGCTACGAAAGCGGAGAGCTGGATCCGAAGGTCAACTGATCCGGGTTTCAGCAAGATACGGGAAAGGGCGGATTCATTCCGCCCTTTCTTCGTCAGGAGGTTCCGCCCTGGTGCAATATGCGGGCTAGATTCGGCACTGGGTTACCAGCATGCCGAGGGAGCGGGCCATCTCGGAGAAGGATTCGCTCATCTCGCGCAGGTCTTCGGCCGATTTCGCGGTTTGCTGCGCAGCGGTGTTGATGTTGGTGATGTTGCGCTCCACTTCCTCCAGCACCTGGGTCTGTTCCTCCGACGCCGAGGCGACCTGAAGATTCTGGTTGCTGATCTCGGTGACCTCGCCGGTAATGACGGCAATGGCCTCGGCCGCCTTCTCGATCTCCTCCTCGCTGAGGTTGGCATAGCGCTCTGCCTCGCCGATGACATCGGTTGCGCTGCGCGCGCCATGCTGCAGGCGCTCGATCATCTGCTGGATGTCGTTGGTCGATTCCTGGGTGCGATTGGCCAGCGTGCGCACCTCGTCGGCCACCACGGCGAAGCCGCGGCCCTGTTCTCCGGCGCGCGCCGCCTCTATGGCCGCATTGAGTGCCAGCAGGTTGGTCTGCTCGGCGATGTTGCGGATGACATCCAGCACACTGCCGATCTCTTCGCTGTATTTGTCCAGCTTGTCCATTTCCGAGGCGCCGAAACGCACCTTGTTGGCCAGTGATTCGATGACCCCGATGGCATGGGTGATGCGCTCGGCACCATCGTGGGCCTTCTCGTCCGTCTTCTGCGAGGCCTCGGCCGTGCGCGCCACATTGGCGGCAACCTCCTGGGCGGTGGCGTTGAGTTCGTGCATGATGGTGGCGACGGCATCCAGTTCGCTCTGCTGCTGCACCACGGCTCCGGTGGTCTGTTCCACGGCCGAGGCCGTGCGCTCGGCGGCTTCCTGCAGGGCCTGGGCAAACTGGTTGATGCGTCCCAGAGCCGTGCGCAGCTTGGCCTTGAGCATGACGGTGCCATTGCGAATGGCACCGAACTCGGCCGCGCGGCCGGTATAGATGTAGTCCATCAGCGGGTTGTCGACGATGTTGCGGGCTTCGCGTTCCAGCTGGCGCACGGGGCGCGCCAGCAGCCACCAGAGTACGAGGATCAGCGGCAGCATCAACAGCAGGGTCTCCGCGGCCTTGATCAGGGGCAGCCCGAACAGCAGCGAGACCATCCCCGGCGTGAGGATGGCAATGCTCAGCAGCGCGGCCAGCAGCTTGTGACGGTACAGTGGCCGAAAGCGCAGGAACCATGGCGTCTTGCCCGCGAGCAGTTTCCGGTACACCCGTTCGGCACGGGCTACATGGTCACGATCGGGGCGGGTGCGTACCGACTGGTAACCGACAATCCGGCCCTGCTCGCGGATGGGCGCGACGAAGGCATCGACCCAGTAGTAGTCTCCGCTCTTGGTCCGGTTCTTGACCAGGCCGTTCCAGCCTTCACCGCGCTTGAGCCGTTCCCACAGGTTGGCGAAGGCGGCCGGCGGCATGTGCGGATGACGCACGATGTTGTGGCTCTTGCCCAGCAGTTCCTCGCGCGAGAAGCCGCTGATCTCGACGAACGCGTCGTTGGTGGAGGTGATGATGCCCTTGAGGTCGGTGGTGGTGATCAGTGCCGTGTTGTCGTCCAGTACCCGTTCGGTGTCGGTGATCGGCATGTTGATCTTCATGCTGATGGCCTCCGCTGCTTGTAAGAATCTGCTTCCCTGAAAGGGACCCGTGTGTCGTGACAGGCGCCCGCCCCGTTTTCGTGTCTGTGCATGATTCGGGCTTCTTCTGGCATCATATAGTCGGGAGTTTCCATGTCTGCAAGAGGGAAATATCGAATGAACAGGGAATCATCCAGGCGGCAGCGGAGGGCCGGTGTCACCCGTTGGCTGATGGCAGCGATGCTGGCCCTGCTGCTGGCCGCCTGCGCCACCTCGCCTACCGGTCGTCGGCAACTGATGCTGGTGGACGAGGACATGGCCATCAAGCAGTCGGCGCTGGCCTACACCAGCATGCTGGAGCCGTACAAGAAGAAGGA
>RFHG01000237.1 GCA_003696465.1 Gammaproteobacteria bacterium
CCCCCACCGGGCGGCCACGAGCAATCACCAGCTCGAGTACCCGCCGCCGCAACGGAGTCAGGTTGCTGCCGCGCGCCCGGCAATGGGCCTCGGCCCGGGACATCCAGTCGCGCACGCGCTCGGGATGCAGGGACTTGATGCGGATCGACGTCATGGATGTAATGTAATAGTATTACGTCATGCTGTCCATCCGAACCGTGCTTGTCTTCCTGATCCTGCTGGCAGGCCCCGCAACGCTGCAGGCCGCTCCGCGGGTCGTTGCCACGATCCTGCCGATCCAGTCCATTGCCGCACGGATCATGCAGGGCGTCGGACAGGTCGGGCTGCTGCTGCCGGCCACCGTATCGCCCCACGACTTCAGCCTTCGTCCCAGTCAGCGGCGCCAGCTGGAACAGGCCGACCTGATCCTGTGGGCCGGGCCGGAACTGGAGGGCTTCATGCCCAAAGTGCTGGCCAGTCTGCCGCCCCGCACCCGCAGCCTGGCCCTGCTCGATGCCTGTTGCCCCGAGCCTGCCACAGAGCGGCATCACCACCACGACCGGGACCCGCACTTCTGGCTCGACCCCAGGGCCAGCATACGCGCCGCACGGGCCATCGCCACGACCCTGCAGCACATGGACCCGGCCAATGCCGAACGCTACCGCCACAATCTCGCGGACTTCGTGGCCCGGGCAGAAGCGCTGGAACGGGAACTGCGTGAAACCCTGCGCCCCCTGCAGGGCCGGCATCTGGTGACCTGGCATGATGCCTACGGCCGCTTTGCCCGTCGCTTCGGGCTGGATATCGTGGCCACCGTGGCACTGGATGCGCACCGCCCGCCCGGCGCCCGACATGTCCGCGATCTGCGCCGCATGATGCAGTCCGGCGCGGTGGACTGCCTCTACCGCGAGGCCCAGTTCAGGCCCCGGCTGATCGACGAACTGATCGCCGGCACGTCCGTGCACACGGGCCAACTCGACCCGCTTGGGGCCGGCCTGAAGCCCGGGCCGGATGCCTGGGCACAACTCCTCAGGCGGCTTGCAGGGCAGTTCCTGGCCTGCCGGGAGGGCAGCTCAGACAGACAGCCGCTCCCCCAGCACCAGACCCCAGACCACGACCAG
>RFHG01000238.1 GCA_003696465.1 Gammaproteobacteria bacterium
CCCCCAGCGGGCCACGGCCTGCTGCTCGCTGATGCTGATGCGCACCGTATCCGGCCACAGCCGGCGCACCGAGACCCGGTATACCCAGGGCAGGGCCCGGACCCGCTGCTCGATGGCGCGCAGATCCACTGCGAAAAACGGTGCCTGCACCAGATCAGCCACGACCTGGCGCACCTCCGCCTCGCTCACATGGCCGCCGGTGCCACGGATATCCACCACCCGCACCGGCTCATGGGCGGCCGGCACCCAACGGTACAGGCCGTAACCGAGCAGCATGAGGGCGCACAGCATCAGCATGACCAGCCCTCCCGCGCGCACCCAGCCCGGCAGTACCATGCGCACCGGTCTGCGCGCCTCCGCCAGACGCCGGGCCTGCGGCTGTGGTTTCTTGCGACGCGAGGCTCCCACGGCTGCATCACGACCTCTCTCGTTGCAGGCTGGTGGCGAGTATGCGCAGCACCAGCTCGTCGAATTCGATTCCGGCCGCGCGGGCCGCCATCGGTACCAGGCTGTGCCCCGTCATGCCCGGCACCGTGTTGACCTCGATCAGCCAGAAGCGTCCCTGCGCATCGCGCAGCACGTCGACCCGCCCCCAGCCCGAGGCCCCGCAGGCCCGGAAGGCTTTCAGGGCCAGGGCACGCAGGGTGCGCTCATCCTGCTCGCCGAGACCACTGGGGCAGTGGTAGCGGGTCTCCTCGGAGTGATACTTGGCCTCGTAGTCGTAAAAGGCATTCGGGGTCTCCAGGCGAATCGAGGGCAGGGCCTCGTCGTCGAGGATGGCCACCGTGTATTCCTCGCCCTCGATCCACTGCTCTGCGAATACCTGGGCGTCATACCGTGCCGCCTCTGCATGGGCCTGCTGCAGCCCTCCGGCATCGGTCACCCGGCTCATGCCGATGCTGGAACCCTCGCAGGCCGGCTTGACGATCAGCGGCAGGCCCAGTCCCTCGGCCACGGCCTCGAAATCGGTATCCGCATCGAGCACGGCATGGGCCGGTGTCGGCAGATCCATGCCGCGCCACAGCCGCTTGGTCATCAGCTTGTCCATGCACAGCGCCGAGGCCATTACCCCGCTGCCGGTATACGGCATGCCGATCAGCTCCAGCGCGCCCTGGATGACGCCGTCCTCGCCTCCGCGCCCGTGCAGGGCGATGAAGGCGCGCGCATAACCGCCCTCGCGCAGGCGGTCCAGCACATCCGGGCCGGCATCGATGGCCTCGGCATCGACCCCGCTCAGGCGCAGCGCATCGAGTACGGCCGTTCCGCTGACCAGCGATACCTCGCGTTCGGCCGACCAGCCGCCCATCAGTACCGCGACACGTCCGAACTGGCGCGGATCGAGGCTCATGCAGGCGCCCCCACGATGCGCACCTCCGGCTCCAGCCGCACGCCCCGCTCCTGCTCAACCACCGATTGCACGTGCCTGATCAGGGCCTCGATGTCGGCCGCGGTGGCCGACCCGGTATTGATGATGAAATTGGCATGCTTGTCCGAGACGCAGGCCCCGCCGATGCACTCGCCCTTCAGTCCGCAGGACTCGATCAGGCGCGCCGCATGATCGCCTGGGGGATTGCGGAACACGGAGCCGCAGCTCGCCTTGCCGATCGGCTGGCGTGCGTTGCGCTCGTCCAGCAGGCCGCGGATGCGCTGGCGTGCGGCCTCGGTGTCGCCCGCCTGGAGGCGGAAGGTGGCGGAGACGAACCATTCGTCCTCGGGGCCGGCCACATGCCGGTAGCCGATCTCGAACTCGCCCGGGCTGCGGCGGTGCAGGACACCCTCGCGATCGATCGTTTCCACCGATTCGACCAGGGGCCAGGTCTCGCCACCGAAGGCTCCGGCATTCATGGCCAGGGCACCGCCCACGGTCCCGGGAATGCCGGCCAGGAATTCCAGCCCAACCAGACCCTCGGCCGCGGCAAAGCGCGCCGCCTTGCCGCCGCTGACACCGGCCTGCAGGTAGATACGGGTCTCGTCGAGCCGCTTCATCTCGTTCAGGGCCCCCTGCATGGCGATGACCGTGCCACGGATGCCGCCGTCGCGTACCAGCAGGTTGCTGCCCAGTCCGATGAAGGTCAGCGGCTCGTCCGCCGGGAGGCGGGCGAGGAACTGCTGCAGGTCGATCAGGTCCGCCGGGCGGTAGAGGCGATCGGCCGGCCCGCCGACCCGCCAGGTGGTGTAGCGCGCCAGGGATTCGTGCTCGCGCAGTTCGCCGCGCGGCCTGAGCAGATCTTCAGCCATCATGGGCGCCTCCTTCCTTCAGGGATTCGGGCAGGGTCTGGGCCAGGGCACCGACATTGCCGGCCCCCTGGGTAATGACGACATCACCATCGCGCAGCAGCCGCGAAAGCACCGCAGGCAGCTCCGAGGCGGTTTCCACGAAGACAGGATCGACCAGACCGCGGGCACGGATGGCCCGGCACAGGCTGCGGCTGTCGGCCCCGGGAATCGGTTCCTCGCTGGCCGGATAGACCTCGAGCATCAGCAGCACATCGGCCTGTGACAGGACCTGGGCAAAGTCCTCGAACAGGTCGCGCGTCCGCGTATAGCGATGCGGCTGGAAGACCAGTACCAGCCGGCGTTCGGGCCATGCCTGACGTGCCGCCTTCAGGGTCGCCTCGATCTCGGTGGGGTGATGGCCGTAATCGTCCACCAGCGTCACGGTACCGGCCGGAGTGTCCACCTCGCCCTGAAGCTGGAAGCGGCGCCCCACCCCCTGGAAGCGACGCAACCCCTCGCGGATGGCCTCGTCCGGGACGCCCAGCTCATGGGCCACGCCGATCGCGGCCAGTGCATTGAGGACGTTGTGCAGGCCGGGCATGTTGAGCTCGACCTCGAGTGCCTCGGGGCGCTCGGGCAGGTGTACACGGAAATGACTGCGCGTGCCCTCGAAGCGCAGGTCGGAGGCACGGATGTCGGCCTCCGGCTGCAGGCCGTAGGTGCGCACCGGTCGGCTCACCTGCGGCAGGATGGCACGCACGCCCGGATCGTCGAAGCACATCAGGGCCAGACCATAGAACGGCAGGTGATGGAGGAACTCGACAAAGGTGGCATGCAGCCGGCCAATGTCGCCACCATAGGTATCCATGTGATCCGGCTCGATGTTGGTCACCACAGACAGGGTCGGCTGCAGGTAGAGGAACGAGGCATCGCTCTCGTCGGCCTCGGCCACCAGGTACTTGCCGCGGCCGAGCCAGGAATGGCTGTCGGTACTGTTCAGGCGGCCGCCGATGACGAAGGTCGGGTCCAGCCCGCCCTCGGCCATCAGGCTGGCAATCAGGCTGGTGGTGGTGGTCTTGCCGTGGGTGCCGGCCACGGCGATGCCGTAGCGGAAGCGCATCAGCTCGGCCAGCATCTCCGCCCTGGGCACCACCGGGATGCGCGCGGCCCGCGCGGCGCAGACCTCGGGATTGTCGTCGCGCACCGCGGAGGAAACCACGATGGCATCCGCTCCTTCGACATGGGCGGCATCATGACCGGTAAAGATCCGCGCCCCGTGTTCGGCCAGCCTCCGGGTCATGGCATTCTCGGCCAGATCCGAGCCGGTGATCTCGTAGCCAAGGTGCAGCAGCACCTCGGCAATGCCCCCCATGCCGGAGCCCCCGATGCCAACGAAGTGGATCCGGCGGATGCGCCGCATGGTCATGGTATCCACCACCGTCATGACCGTACCTCCTTCAGGCAGTCGCGGCCTTCGGCTGCATCCAGGCAGGCACGCGCCACCTCCGTGGTTGCCTGTGGTTGGGCCAGCGCCCGCGCACGCTCTGCTCGCTGCAGCAGTTCCGCGCGTTCCATACCCGCCAGCAGGTCTGCCAGTCGTTCCGGCACAAATTCCGTCTGGGGGAGCAGCCAGCCCGCGCCGCCCTCTGCGAGATAACGGGCATTGCCGGTCTGGTGATCATCCACCGCGTGCGGATACGGCACCAGGATCGCGGGCAGGCCGGCAGCGGCCAGCTCGGCCACGGTCAGGGCCCCGGCGCGACAGATCACCAGATCCGCCCAGGCATAGGCCGCTGCCATGTCCCCGATGAAGGCCCGCACCTCGGCCTCGACGCCCGCCCTCCGGTAGGCATCGACGGCCTCCTGGAGGCCACGCTCGCCTGCCTGATGGCAGACCTCGGGACGGTCTTCCCGGGGCAGCCGCGCCAGCGCCTCGGGCAGGGTCTCGTTGAACACCCGGGCACCCAGGCTGCCGCCCACCACCAGCAGGCGCAGCGGGCCCTCGCGTCCGGCCCAGCGTTCGGCAGGGGCCGGCAACTGCAGGATCTCGTCACGTACCGGATTGCCCACCACGTGCGCCCCCGGCAGCACGCCCGGGAAGCCGGTGAGCACACAGCGGGCCAGGCGGGCCAGCAGGCGGTTGGTGAGCCCGGCCACAGAATTCTGCTCATGGATGATCAGCGGCGTGCGCCGCAGCCAGGCAGCCACACCACCGGGGCCGGCGGCGAATCCGCCCATCCCCAGCACGGCGCGCGGCTGGTGCCGACGCAGGGCACCCAGGGCCTGTGATACCGCGTACAAAATCCGCCACGGCGCCACAATCCAGCCGCGCAGGCCCTTGCCACGCAGGCCGCGAATACTGATCCATTCGGCCGGGATCCCCTGCTCGGGGACGATGCGTGTCTCCATACCGCCACGGCTGCCCAGCCAGACCACCGGAACACCCTCGGCGTCCAGTGCCCGGGCCACGGCAAGGGCGGGGAAGATGTGCCCGCCGGTGCCGCCGGCCATGATCATCACCGGCCGGCTCATGTCCGCACCCTCCGCCGGCGCGGTGCCATCGCGCTGGCCTCGGCCTCGCGACGCTCGCGATCGACCCGCAGCACCAGCCCGATCAGACAGCAGGTGACCAGCATGCTGGACCCGCCCGCACTCATCAGGGGCAGAGTAAGCCCCTTGGTCGGCAACATGCCCATGTTGACGCCCATGTTGATGAAGGCCTGCAGGCCAAGCCAGATGCCCGCGCCCCAGGCAAGGAATGCTCCGAAACACTGGCCCAGCCGCTCGGCCGCCGCGCCAATGGCAAAGATGCGCCACAGCAGCCAGCCGTACAGTCCAATGACCAGCAGGACACCCAGCAGGCCAAACTCCTCGGCAAACACGGCGAACAGGAAATCGTTGTGCGCCTCGGGCAGATAGAACAGCTTCTGGATGCTGTTGCCCAGCCCGGTACCGGTCCATCCGCCCCGGCCGATGGCAATCAGTGCCTGAGTGAGCTGAAAACCGCTGTTGAAGGGATCCTGCCAGGGATCGAGAAAGGCCGTGAGTCGCTTCATCCGGTAGGGCGAGGAGACCGCCAGCACCCCCATGGCCAGAACCAGCAACCCCATCAGGCCGGCGAAGCGCCCCAGTCGCACCCCGGCCAGGAACAGCATGCCGGTGCCCATGCCCATCAGGACCACCGTGGCACCGAAGTCCGGTTCCATCAGCAGCAGGATGGCAAAAATGCCCAGCACCCCCATGATGCGCAGGAAGGTGGCAAGATCCTGGCGCAGACGTTCGCCGCGACGCACGAGGAAGCCGGACAGGTAGATCAGGACGAACAGCTTGGCGAATTCCGATACCTGCAGGCTGAAGAAACCGAGCGGCAGCCAGCGGGTACTGCCGTTGACGGTGCGCCCGATGCCCGGGATCAGCACCAGAACCAGCAGGAACAGCCCGAACAGCAGCAGCCCGCGACCCGAACGCTCCCACTGCTGCAGGGGGATGCGAACCATCGCCGCCATCAGGGCGATTCCGGCCAGGACAAAGACGACCTGGCGCTTGAAAAAGTACAGTGGGTCGCCGTAGTTGCGATCGGCCACGGTGACCGAGGCCGAGGTAACCATCACCAGACCCAGCACCAGCAGGATGGCCACCACGCTCACCAGCGCCCAGTCGATCCGGGCGGTGCTGCGCCCGGCACTGCGACGGCGCTGGCCCGTGACCCGATTGCGCATCAGCAGCTCAGCCATGACCCAGCTCCCGCACGGCACGCTCAAAGGCCTCGCCCCGGGCAATGTAACTCTCGAACTGGTCGAAACTGGCGCAGGCCGGAGACAGCAACACGGCATCGCCACTCCGGGCCAGCTCCGCCGCGCGCTGTACTGCCACCTCGAGATCCGGTACCCGTTCGAGCGGGGCAGCACCCGCCAGGCATTCGGCCATGGCGTCGGCCGCCTCGCCGAACAGCAGCACGGCTCGTGCACGGCCGGCCACGGCCGCGGCCAGTGGACTGAAGTCCTGGCCCTTGCCAACCCCGCCAGCCAGCAGAATCACGGGGCGGTCGAGGCCGCCGATGGCGGCGGCCGTGGC
>RFHG01000239.1 GCA_003696465.1 Gammaproteobacteria bacterium
CCCGGCCGTTAGCAGGCCAGCGTTAAAGGCAAGGGGTCGAATCCGGTCTGCCCCTGCCTGTAAGCAATCCCATGTCTCGCGGACAAAGCCCCATGCGGGACTGTCCTTGAACAAGACATTACTGTTCACGACCCTGGCGCTGATCGCCTTTGCGGCCAATTCGGTGCTGTGCCGGCTGGCGCTGGCCGGGCATACCATCGATGCAACGAGCTTTACCGTCATTCGCCTTTTCTCGGGTGCGGCCATGCTGATGCTCATCCTTGCGCTGCGCTGGAGCGGAACGACCCCGGCTGCCCAGGGAAGCTGGGGCGCGGCAATGATGCTGTTCGTCTATGCCGCCGCCTTCTCCTTTGCCTATGTCAGTCTCGATACCGGAACCGGCGCGCTGATCCTGTTTGCCGCCGTGCAGATCACGATGATCCTGATGGCCATCATCTCGGGGAAACGCCCGCACCGGCTGGAATGGGCCGGCATGGCCATCGCCTTTGCAGGCTTTGTGTATCTCGTTCTCCCCGGCGTCAGCGCACCCTCTGCTACCGGACTGCTGCTGATGATCCTCGCCGGCATCGCCTGGGGCATGTACACGATCAGGGGCCATGCCTCCCAATCCCCTCTGGCCGACACGGCCTGGAATTTCCTCAGAGCCCTGCCTTTCGTTCTGCTGCTGGCCATGCTGACATTCCATCAGGCAGAGTTTTCACCAATCGGGGTCGGCTATGCCGTCCTCTCCGGCGCCATCGCCTCGGGGCTTGGATATGCGATCTGGTATGTCGCACTCTCCGGGCTTTCTTCCACGCAGGCGGCCGTGGCGCAGCTGCTCGTGCCCGTGCTGGCGGCCGGCGGCGGCAGTCTGTTCGTATCGGAACCCGTCACCTGGCGGCTGGCCATATCTTCCCTGCTGATTCTCGGCGGCATCCTGATCGTTACGCTCGGCAGTAAGCGAACCGGGCAGCCGTTGCCATAGCATCATCCCCATGCCCGCCGGATTCTGCTATCCTTGCAGCAAACACGGGAGGCCTGATGGAGGAAGCACGCACATCGACGGAGCATTCGGAGGCCGGCCCGCCGCGCTTTCGTCCCATCCGCTTCGCACGCTTCCAGCGCGAGCTGAATGTCCGGCAACGCAGGGTCAGCTATTCCGATGTCGTCGCG
>RFHG01000240.1 GCA_003696465.1 Gammaproteobacteria bacterium
CCGACCCGTTCGATTTCCTGTTCCTGCAGGACCCGCAGCAGCTTCATCTGCAGGTGCATCGGCATGGTGCCGATTTCATCCAGAAAAATCGTGCCGCCGTTGGCCAGCTCGAATTTGCCCGGCTTGTCGGCCACCGCCCCGGTAAAGGCCCCGCGCACATGGCCGAACAGTTCGCTTTCCAGAAGCTCCGCCGGGATGGCGCCGCAATGGATGTCGATGAAGGGTTTGTTGCGCCGGTTGCCATTGTAGTGGATGGCTCGCGCCACCAGCTCCTTGCCGGTCCCCGACTCTCCCAGGATGAGAATCGTGGAGTCGGTGTGGACGATTTTCTCCAGCCGGGAGAAGACCTTCTGCATCGCCGGACTGTGGCCGATGATGTTGTCAAAGCTGTAGCGGCCGCGCAACTGCTGGCGCAGATAGAGGTTTTCGGCGACCAGGCGGCTTTTTTCCATCGCCTTGGCCACGAGAATTTTCAGTTTTTCAAAATCGACCGGTTTGGTGATGTAGTCAAAGGCGCCTTCCTTCATGGCCTCGACAGCCGTTTCGGCTGAGGCGTTGCCGGTAATCAGGATGACATTGGTGTAGGGCGCGTCGGACTTGACCTTCTTGAGAATGTCGATGCCGCTGACACCGGGCAGAAACAGGTCGGTCACGACGATGGCATAGGGGGTCTGGTTCAGCTGCCGGATGGCCTCCTCTCCGGTCCCCACCGCGTCCACGTGGTAGCCGGCTCCGGTCAGAAGCAGGGACAAGGCGTCACGGTTGTTCGGCTCATCGTCAACCAGCAGGATGTCCGTCAGCTCCTTCATTCTTTCCCTCCGGGCCCTGGACAGCAGAAGGCGTCATATCGTTGACGCCTGGCACGTTAGCACTCTTTGCTGCAAGACGCAAGTCATTGAAATAGTATGAATTTGACAGGGTAACGGGGGCTGATAAGCTAAAACCATGAGACAGCTTTGCCGGGTTTGCATTTTGCTGGTGCTCCCCGTGGTGATTGGGGCCCAGGCCGGTGCCGCGGACATGGCCTCGGGGATTCGGGTCCTTCGGTGGCAGGGGGCCATCAACCCGGTGGCCGAAGCCTTCATCGTGCGCCAGATCCTCAAGGCCAATGAGCAATCCCGGGCGCTGCTGATTCTGCTCGACACCCCGGGCGGGCTGGACAGCTCCATGCGGGGGATTATCCAGGCCGAACTTGCCTCCCAGTCACCCATCATTGTCCACGTCCATCCATCGGGCGCCCGGGCCGCCAGTGCCGGCGCCCTGATTGCGCTGGCGGCCGATTTCGTGGTCATGGCTCCGGGGACCAACATCGGGGCGGCCCATCCGGTTGCTATCGGGCCGGGGCCCGCGCCAGAGGGCAGGCAGAGCGATGTCATGACAACCAAGGTGGTCAACGATGCCGTCGCCTATGCGCGCAGTATTGCCGAACAGCGTGGTCGCGACCGGGAATGGGCCGAAAAGATCGTGCGGGAGAGCCTGTCGACCCCTGCATCCAGAGCCCATGAAATCGGTATTGCCGACCTGGTGGAGAACGACTGGCGCCGCGCCCTCGAAAGACTGGACGGGCGTGTCTACCGGCGCAATGGGGAAGAACGGGTGTTTCACGGCCGCGGGTTGCAGGTGGTTCGCGTCGACATGAACACCCGGGAGAAAATCCTCAATGTCCTGAGCAACCCCAATGTCGCCTACCTGCTGCTGATGCTCGGATTTCTCGGTATCTTTTTCGAAATCAGCCAGCCCGGTGTTATTCTGCCCGGCGCCATCGGCAGTATTGCCCTTTTGCTCGCCTTTTTCGGCCTGCAGACTTTGCCGGTCAGCGGCGTCGGAGTCCTGCTGATCCTGCTCGGGCTGGTGCTGTTCCTGCTTGAGATCAAGGTGCCCAGCTACGGGATGCTCTCGGTGGGTGGCATCGTCAGTCTGGGCCTCGGATCGCTCATGCTGATCGACAGTGCCGATCCGGCCGTGCGGGTCGACCCGGTGGTGGTTGTGGCAACCGTCGCTCTTTTTTCCGGTCTCATCCTTTTGGTGGTGCGCAGTGTGCTGCGCGCGCAGAAAGGTCGGGTCGTCTCGGGCGTCGAGGGGATGGTCGGCGAAAGGGGTGTGGTGCGCGGTGACCTGACAGCCGGAGGCCGGGTGTTTATACACGGTGAATACTGGGATGCCGAGGCGGACGAGCCCGTCGAAGACGGCAGCCCGGTGGAAGTTGTCCAGGTGCTGCCCGGATTCAGGCTCAGGGTCCGCCCGGTCCGGAGCACCGAACAGAGCGAGGAGAGATCATGATTCCCTTCAACCTGCTGCTGTGGGCCATACTGCTGGCCATAGCCGTCGTCATCGTCGGCAGTGCCATCCGCATCCTGTTCGAATATGAACGCGGGGTCGTCTTCCGGCTCGGCCGTTTTGTCGGCGTCAAGGGCCCGGGTCTGCGGTTCATCATCCCGGTGGTCGACCGGCTGGTCAAGGTCAGCCTGCGTACGGTCGCCATGGATGTACCGCCCCAGGATGTCATCACCCGGGACAATGTCTCGGTCAAGGTCAACGCGGTTATTTATTTCCGGGTCATGGAACCGGAAAAGGCCCTGATCGAAGTGGAAAACTATCTCTACGCAACCAGCCAGCTGGCCCAGACGACCCTGCGCAGCGTGCTCGGTCAGTCGGAGCTGGATGAACTGCTGACCCATCGCGAGAAGATCAACATCGAGCTGCAGAAAATTCTCGACCGACAGACCGACTGCTGGGGCGTCAAGGTGAGCAATGTCGAGGTCAAGCATATCGACCTGCCGTCCGAGATGCAGCGGGCCATGGCGCGTCAGGCCGAGGCTGAGCGTGAACGCCGCTCCAAGATCATCCATGCCGAGGGTGAGTTGCAGGCCTCGGAAAAACTGAGTCAGGCCGCCGGCATTATCGGTCGCGAACCGGGCGCGCTGCAGCTGCGCTACCTGCAGACCCTGACTGAAATCGCCACGGAGAAGAACTCGACCATCCTGTTCCCGTTGCCCATGGACCTGGTCAAACCCTTGCTGGAAATGGAGGTTAAAAAGGACCGCGACAACACCTGAGCTGACGGAAATCGCATACTCTTTGTGGTAGAAGTTAAGATATGGTAGTTGTTTATCAGAAAGGGTAAAACCTGCGACAAGGGGGAGAAAAAGCGGCAGGATTTCAATAGCTTAGAGTTTAGAACGGTTTTTTATATTGACTCGAAAGGCCTGCTCTGCTTATATGGGCAGGCCTGAAATCTGTTTGTAACTTATTGAAATCAAACATAAATTTTACTTTCGGTAAAAAATTTTCGGGGAACTATACGTTCTATTTGCGGACTGGTTTTCAGTCCGTCGGGGACTCTGGAGGAGGTTTCATGGCTGTTAAAAAGTTTCGTCGCATCATGGCGGCCAACCGTGGCGAGATTGCCATTCGCATTTTCCGCGCCTGTACCGAACTGGGGATTGGTACTGTCGCCATCTATTCCGAGCAGGACCGTCTCTCCCTGCACCGCTACAAGGCCGACGAGGCCTACCTGGTCGGCAAGGGAAAGGGGCCGATCGACGCCTACCTCGATTTCGAGGAAATCGTCGACCTGGCCCGACGCAAGGAGGTCGATGCCATTCATCCCGGCTATGGCTTCCTGTCGGAAAACGCTGAATTCGCCGAGGCCTGCGAACGGGCCGGCATAGCCTTTATCGGTCCTGACGCCAGGATCATGCGTGCCCTGGGCGACAAGGTCGCCGGCCGCAACGTGGCGACCGAGGCCGGGGTGCCGATCGTGCCCGGCACCGAGAAACCGGTGCAGACTGAGGAAGAGGCCCTGCTTTTTGCCAGGCAGGCCGGTTATCCCATCATCATCAAGGCCTCGGCCGGCGGTGGCGGACGCGGCATGCGCGTAGTGCGCAACCGCGAAGAACTGATCGAGGGGATGCGCGCGGCGGCCAGCGAGGCCCAGGCGTCCTTCGGAAATGCCGCCATCTTCCTGGAAAAATACGTCGAAAATCCCAAGCATATCGAGGTGCAGCTGCTCGGGGACAGGCACGGCAACCTCGTGCATCTTTACGAGCGCGACTGCTCGATTCAGCGCCGGCACCAGAAGGTTATTGAGGTGGCGCCGGCCGTTACCCTGACAAAAAAGCAGCGCCAGCAGGTGTGCGACTATGCCCTCGCCATCGGCAACGCGGTCGGTTATGTCAATGCCGGCACCGTCGAGTTCCTGATGGACAAGGACGGCAACTTCTACTTCATTGAGGTCAACCCGCGCATCCAGGTCGAACACACGGTTACCGAACTGGTGACCATGCGCAACCTGGTGCAGGCGCAGATTCAGGTGGCGGCGGGGTATAAACTGTCCGATCCGGAAATCGGCATCAGAAGCCAGAAGGACATCGAGCTGCGTGGCGCGGCCATCCAGTGCCGCATTACCACCGAGGATCCGGCCAACAACTTCGCGCCCGATTTCGGTACCCTCAAGGTCTACCGCAGCGCCGCCGGTCTGGGCGTACGCCTCGATGCCGGAAGTGCCTACGCCGGGGCCGAGATTACACCGCACTACGATTCCATGCTGGTCAAGGTGTCGACCTTCGGCCGTGATCTGCCAATGGCGTCGCGCACCATGAACCGCGCCCTGCAGGAGTTCCGAATCCGCGGCGTCAAGACCAATATCGGCTTTCTTGAAAAGGTCATCACCCATCCCGACTTTCTCTCCGGCAAATACGACACCTCCTTTCTCGACACTCACCCCGAGGTGTTCGAACTGCCGGAAAAAAAAGACCGGGCCAACAAGATTCTCAGCTACATCGGCCACGTCACCGTTAACGGTTATCCGGGCATCCCCGAACAGAAGCGGCTGCACTTCCGCAACCTGCGCGAGGCGACAGTACCAGAAATCCCCTACGGGACGCCGCTGCCGCGCGGCAGCCGCGACATCCTGAGGGAAAAGGGCCCCGAAGGGCTGGCGAAATGGGCCCGCAAGCAGAAGCAGCTGCTGCTGACCGACACCACCATGCGCGACGCCCACCAGTCACTGATGGCGACCCGCTTCCGTACCGCCGATCTCGAACGCATCGCCGAGGCGACGGCGCACCTGGGTGGCGGCCTCTTTTCGCTCGAAATGTGGGGCGGAGCGACCTTCGACGTTGCCATGCGCTTTCTTTCCGAGGACCCCTGGGAACGCCTTGACCGGCTGCGGGCCAAAATTCCCAACATCTGCTTCCAGATGCTGCTGCGAGGCTCCAATGCCGTCGGCTACACCAACTACCCGGATAACGTCGTGCGCGAGTTCGTCGCCAAGGCGGCCGAGAGCGGTATCGATATCTTCCGCGTCTTCGATTCCCTGAACTGGACCAGGGGGATGCAGGTCGCCATGGAGGCTGTACGCAACGCCGGCGCGGTCTGTGAGGCGGCGGTCTGCTATACCGGCGACATCCTCGACCCGAAGCGCGACAAGTACCCGCTTCAGTACTACGTCGACATGGCGAAGGAACTGGAGAAGATGGGCGCGCACATTCTGGCCATCAAGGACATGGCCGGCCTGCTCAAGCCCTTTGCCGCCGAGAAGCTGGTCAAGGCGCTGAAAAACGAAATCGGTATCCCGGTGCATCTGCACACCCACGACACCTCGAGCAACGGCGGAGCCATGTTGATGCTGGCGGCCCAGGCGGGGGTCGACATTGTCGACGCGGCGCTCTCCTCGGTCTCGGGCCTGACGGCCCAGCCGAACATGAACGCGCTGCTGGCCGCTCTGGAAGGGACCATCTGGGACCCGATGCTCGACCGCGAGGGACTGCAGCTGCTGGCCAACTACTGGGAGACGGTGCGGACCTATTACGCCCCCTTCGAGTCGGAGCTGCGCAGCGGTACCGCCCAGGTCTACGAGCACGAGATCCCCGGCGGCCAGTATTCCAACTACAAGCCGCAGGTCGAGGGTCTGGGTCTTGGGGACCGCTGGGAAGAGTGCAAGCAGATGTACCGCAAGGTCAACGACATGTTCGGCGATGTCGTCAAGGTGACTCCCAGCTCCAAGATTGTCGGTGACATGGCCATGTTCATGGTGCAGAACAACCTCGAGCCGGAAGATATTTTCGAGCGTGGCCATGAGCTGACCTTTCCCCAGGGAGTGATCGACTTCTTCAAGGGGATGATCGGCCAGCCGTACGGCGGTTTTCCGAAGGAGCTGCAGAAGATTATCCTCAAGGACGAACAGCCGCTCACCTGCCGGCCGGGCGAACTGCTCGATCCGGTCGATTTCGAGGCCAGGAAGGCGGAACTGGAGAAGAAGCTGGGACACGAGGTCTCGGAGAGGGATGTGCTGTCCGCTGTCCTCTATCCCGGCGTGTTCGAGGAGTTTGACCGCCACCGGCAGAAGTATTCCGACACCTCGGTGCTGCCGACCCCGGTCTTCTTCTACGGTCTCGATGTCGGCGACGAGGTGACCATCGACATCGAGGAGGGCAAGACCCTGATCATCAAACTCAATGCCATCGGCAAGGTGCACGAGGACGGCACCCGCAACATCTACTTCGAGCTCAACGGCATGCCGCGCACCGCGCAGGTACAGGATCTGTCAGTCGAATCGGAATCTTCCAGCCGTACCCAGGCTGACCCCGGTGACGAGATGCAGGTCGGCGCGCCGATGCCGGGCAAGGTTTTCAAACTGCTGGTCAAGGTCGGTGACCAGGTCAATGAGGGGGATATTTTGCTGACCACCGAGGCGATGAAGATGGAGACCAACGTCAAGGCCCAGGTGTCCGGCGAAGTCAAGGAGCTGCTGGTCGCCGAAGGGGACCAGGTCGACCAGGGAGACCTGCTGGTGGTTTTGGGCTGAGCCGCCCCTGGGTCACGAGAGGGTAGAAGCCGGTTCCGGTGTCTGGAACCGGCTTTTCTCGTGGTGCGCCTGACGCCAACTCTTGCGACCGGGCTTTCGTCTGGATGCTGCAAATGGCCTGTTGCCGTCTTTTTTGGTAAAGAACCGGACCGCTTCAACCGATGCGGCAAAAGGGGGAGGATTTGCAGTCCGGCGGCAGGAGGCTATGGCAAAAATCAAAAAGAAAAAAGGGCGCATTCCCGGCGCGTCCCAGGCGCCCCCGGGCGATGCCGGTCAGATCCTGTCTGTGGCTGTCCAGTATCACCAGGCCGGACGGTTCGCCCCGGCCGCCGAGATGTATCGCGCCCTTCTCGAGTCATTTCCCGACAGTCCTCAGCTGTGCAACCTCAACGGCCTGGCCCTTCATGCTTTGGGGCAGGTCGACACGGCTTTGTCTTTTTTGCGCAAAGCGGCGCGCCTCAGTCCCACCACGGCCAAATTCCATTACGACCTCGGTGTCATCCTGCAGCTTGAGAGCCGCTTCGAGCAGGCCATCGACGCCTACCGCAAAGCAGTGGCCCTGCAGCCCGATCACGGGGATGCCTGGGAGAATCTGGGGATCGCCTGTCTGGAACTCGCTTCTTTTGCCGATGCCACCGAAGCATTCGACCGGGCCCTCAAACTGAAACCGGACTGCGCCAACGTTCTGACCAACAGTGCCATGCTGCAGCGCTGGCTGGGCCGGCACGACGAAGCGATGCGGCTTTATCAGGCCGCCCTGGAGAAAGAACCGACCCATCTTTTGGCCCGGAATAAAAGGGCCGGTTTGCTGTTGGCCGGTGGCGACTTCGAGGGTGGTTGGAGAGAATACGCCTGGCGTCTGGCAAGTGCCGGGCAGCCGGAGCAGGACAAGGTTCACTACGTTCCCAAACCCATGTGGGATGGTCAGCCCCTCAATGGCAGAAAACTGCTTGTCTATTCCGAGCAGGGGATTGGCGATGAAGTCATGTTCGCATCCTTTATGCCCCGGCTGAAGGGCCTGGGGGGCGAATGCCATTTTCTCTGCGATCCACGCATGGTTTCCGTCTACCGGCGCAGTTTTCCCGGCCTGCAGGTGACAGCCACCGGACCCGGCGAATGGGGAACGGCGGCGGAGGAATGCCGTTGCGATGTCCGGGTGCCGATCGGCAACCTGGCGCAGCATTTCTGCCGGTCACCGCAGGAGATCACGGGTCAGCCCTATCTGAAGCCAGATCCCGAACGTGTCCACCTCTGGGCGGAGCGGCTTGGGCAGATTGGCGGTCGACTCAAGGTCGGCATCTCCTGGCGGGGCGGGGCTCAGGCCTCGGCGCGGCGGGCGCGCTCGGTCACCCTTGACGCGTTCGCTCCTCTGCTGGAACTCGATGACGTCACTTTTGTCAACCTGCAGTATGGCGACTGCCGCAAGGATATCGCCCGACTGCCGAAGCGGCTGAAGAAAAGATTCGTTTGCTTCAGCGACATTGACCCGCTGCGCGACCTCGAATCCTTCTGCGCCCTGATGGCCAATCTCGACCTGGTCATCACCATCGACAATTCCACTGTCCACTTTGCCGGTGCCCTTGGCGTGCCC
>RFHG01000241.1 GCA_003696465.1 Gammaproteobacteria bacterium
GGTGCGATTTCCGGGATCAGCCCGAAGGGAGGCCGGCAGGGATGCCGGCCTGTGGAGCGTAGGGCAGGAGCCCGTACGCTCCACCCCCGGAAATCGTGCACGGAGAGGGGAACCTGCGCAGCAGGCGCGTTCCCGGCCGCGGGATCGAAGGTTCGTTTCTTTTGCGCGTGCAAAAGAAATGAACTCGTGCCCGCGCAGCGGGTACGAAACAGTAAAAATTGGGACAGACCGTGCTGGAGTTCAAGAAGTTCTTCAACACATACTGGCTGTTCGAACGGCACGGCTATGCTACCCCAGTACAGTTCCTTGAGGCACACCGGTCTCTGGTGGAGGCGGCGTGAATTTTGTGCAAAACAGTGTCCAGAATTTTGGGGGGCCTTGCACACGGGCATAAAAAACCCCGGCGGAGCCGGGGGGGAAATGGAATGCCTGCGTAGCCTACAGGTGCTCCAGCAGGGCCACGAAGGCCAGGCTGAGCAGGGCTGCTGCGGATGAGAGCAGCCACTTGAGGGTTTCGTGTGTCATGTGCGTATCCTCCATGAGGGTTGGCAGTGTCTTCGTCTTGTGTCCTGCCTGCCAGCCTCGTCCCGAACCGGCAGGTGGCGCGATTATAGCCGTGTGCGTTCCTGAGGGCACCTATCCCAAAGAGATACACAAAACCTGACAAAAACTCACAATATCCAGAGTTGTTCGTTGTATTTCAGATAGTTGCCGTTAAAGGGGAAATGAGGGAGATTCAAACCCGGCTAGCGGCAGCGCGAGATCGAACCGGTGCGGCACACTCGACCGTTGGTCCAGTAGGCCTTGCTCAGGTTGGCGCGCTCGAGCCGGGCGCCGGCGAGCACCGCATCCTGCAGGCTGGCATAGGCCAGGTCTGCCCCGGAGAGATCGGCACCAGCCAGATTGGCCCCGACCAGCACGGCCCCCTGCAGGCGGGCACCCTGGAGATTGGCAAAACCCAGATCGGCCCTGTTCAGTTCGGCATAGGAGAGATCGGCCCCGGACAGATTGGCGCCATGCAGATTGGCACCCTGCAGGCGGATGTTCGAGAGATTTGCCCCCTGCAGGTTGGCCCGGCTCAGATCCCGTCCTTCCATGTGGCAGAAACTCCAGTTGACGCCGGGTGCAGGAGGCGCACTGCAGTCGGGTTGTGCGCCATCGACCGCACCATAGTGTGTCCACAGCAGCCAGAAGACCAGCACCAGCCCGAGCAGGATCAGTACCAGAATGGCGGGCAGCACCCAGGGATTCTGTTCGCGATGGATCTTGCCCCCCATCTCCTCGAGCAACTGACGCCGATGGGCACGATGGCGCAGGGTCGATTCGGGCTCGGGCCGTCGCCTGTCCGTGCCACGGCGCTCAACACCGTCCCACTCGGCGTCGGCGGCCGCACGCGCCCGCGCGCGCTCCTGCTCCAGGCGCTTTTCGGCCAGACGCTCGTCCACGCGCATGCGCGCCAGTTCCAGGCGCATCCGGTCTTCCTCGGTGCGCACGTTCTTCATTTCTTCCGGGAACAGCTCCGGATAGCGTGACAACGGCCCCCAGTGCTCACCATCCGGGCTCAGCTCGTCCTTCTCGTTGAGCCGGCCGAGCAGGATATAACTCGAGACCAGGGGCTCGGGAAAGGGCCCCTTCACCACGCCATCCCGGCGGGTGTACCAGAGTCGGTGGCTGTTCTTTTCGTCTGGCATCGTGCAGTCCCGTGCCCGGGCACCCGCTAGGCGGGCTGCCGTGGATATGCCGGCCCCATGCCGGTTGAGATACCGTAGCGCATGCCCCGGATGGCCGCAAATCAATGCGTCGAACCCGGAACTTGATCCAGCTCAATAATTCCCCGCCCTGCCTGGGGCAACATGACTCATGTCATTCATGCAAATCGAGAAGGAGGCACCATGGAACTCTGGATGGATCTCCTGTTCGGCAATCCGATTGGCCTTCTGAGCATGATCGTCATCTTTGGTGCGATCATCATGATCACCGTGCTTTTCGTCATGTTCATGAAGAAATCGCGCGAGGACTGAAGGCAGGGAATCTTCCCTAAAGTCCTGCCCGCAGCTGCCGATAACCCGCACAGGTATCCGGGAGAGAGGCAGATGCTGGCACAGCGCATATCGAGAAGCACACCGTCGCAGACGCCAAGGCAGGTCAGCTTTCTGGATCTGGCCTTTGGTTTTCTGCCCGCATTCCGCGACCTGCAGAGTGGGGAGACCCACCTGTGCGTGGATGCCCATGGCCGCCCCGCCCGCATGCACCTGCTGGATGGCCTGCCCCGGCACTGGGCCGAGGAATTCGATGCGGAAGGGCGCATCACCGCCCTGCATGAACACATCATGGCCGGCTTCCTGCGGCAGGGACGGTTCCACACCCTGGACGAATTGCGCCTGATGCGTGACGACTGATCCGCTGGCGCCCCCATTCTTCATCTCTTCTGCCATGCGCCGGATGTTGCAGCCGTCTTGACCTGGCGCAATGCCGGGTGGAACATGGTCTGTCACAATACGCCTTGCATCAATGCCCCGGCACGGTATGCTCGGGGCAACGCCACAACCTGAGGTATCCGATCATGGCTGAAGAGGACATCGACAAGAACGCGACGGAAAACGGGGAACCGGCCGCGGATACGGCCCCTGAGGCCGATTCCGGGAAAGCCACCGCCCCGAAGAAGAAATCGACGCGCAAGAAGGCCGCCAAAAAGACGTCAACTAAGAAGGCGGCAAAAAAGAAGACTGCAAGCAAGAAGAAATCCGCCAGCGGCAAGCAGACTGGTGAAAAGTCTGCTGCTGCGGCCACGGCCGGGGCTGCCGCTGCGACTGCCGCCACTGCCGAGGCCAGGCAGGAGAAGGAACAGGAGGCCGCGGCACGGGCCAGGCAGGAAGCCCTGCAGAAGCGCATGCAGGAGATGGGCGTCATGCAGGGCGGCGACAGCCAGCCGCAACAGCAACGCCGCACCGAGGACCAGAGTGGTGGCCTGCTGGTCTGGGCCGCCATTGCCGCGGCGGCGGCCATCGGCCTTTACCTGGTCATGAGCGGCACGCCTTCCACTCCTTCCGAAGATGCAGCACAGGCAAGCACGGGCGCAACGGATGCGGCCGCCGAACAGGCCGGCCAAGCGGCTGGCAGCACGGCCATGCCAACGGCAACGAGTGGCAGTGAGTCCGGTACCACCTCCGCTGCCGACAGGGAAGCTGCTGTTGCCGAAACGACTGAAACCGCCAATCCGGAGTCCACGGCTGATTCGGGGTCGGCGGCTGACGAGGCACCTTCCTTCCTGGAGCGGCTGTTCTCTTCCGATTCCGGCGAGCAAAGCGCATCCGGGGAAGCGGCTGGCGATACGGGCACCACCGAGGCTGCCGGTGTGCAACCGCCGCCCGCTCCCCCGCAGTGGGCCACTGCTCCGCCGTGGGCACCACCGCCGCGCTGGGTTCAGCAGCTGGAGCGGGAAGACCAGGCGCCCCCCGAGCCGCCGCAACCGCCCGCGATGCCCGAGGCGCCGCCCCGTCCGCCGGCCTGGGTCACGGCACCACCGTGGGCACAGCCTGATGCCGAGGCGCCTCCGCAACCGCCCATGCCACCGGCACCTCCAGCCATGCAGAATTCCCGGTCAGTCAGCGGGGGCGCCGCCGAGACCGGCCCCGGGCCTGCCCCGCAGCCACCCGAGCCACCGACACCGCCCCAATACCCGGCATACGGGCCGGTGCCTCCCTACGGCACACCTGCCTGGCGGGAGGGCTATTATCCGCCGCCTCCGCCTACACATGGCGATCCGGCCGACTGGGCCGAACCCCCGCCCTGGCGGCTGCCGCCCCCGCCGCCGTGGACCGGCTACTGATTTCGCCGGCCGTGTAATGCAGAAGGGCCACCCTGCGGGGTGGCCCTTCTGCATCGGGATGCCTTGCCCGGGCCGGGTCTAGGCCTCGGCAACCCGCCCCTTCATGGTGGAAAGCAGGGTGCCGATGGCGCGGTCGAGTACCGGGGCGTTGTCCAGCACCCGTGCCTGACCGCCGCGCAGCAGTGCAGCCAGTCCATGCGGGGTCATCTCGCGGACCTTGAGGCCCTGGCGGTTGACGAAGAAGATCTTGCCGGTAATCAGGCTGCGCCAGGACAGCTTGATGCGCTGGACGCCGTCCTCCTCCTCGACCTCGAGCCAGGTACCTTCCGGCAGTTCCCGCGCCTGTTCGACATAGGCATCCTCCACAGGGGCCTCACCCTCCGCTTCCTCGCCCATGACGATTTCCTCGGCGATGTTGAAGTGCCCTTCTTCCAGCAAATGGTTGATCTCGTCGATCTTGCGTTCCATGAAGTTGCGCTCTTCCTCGTGCTCCGCGTGTTCCGTAGCAGCTTCTGCCGGAGTGGACCGTCGCGTTTCCTCCGCTTGCGGTTCCGATACAGGCTCCTCATCGGCAGCCGCTTCACCGGCCGCGGCATACAACCGATCCTGGGATGCCATCAGACGCGCATGCTCGGCCGAGAGCAGGGCCAGCAGCGCGCGTTCCTCGGCCTCGCCTACTGACATGCGACGCATGCCTTCACGCAGCGACTTGATGAGCGCGGGCAGAATCGATGCCAGTTGCTGGCGTTCGGCGCTGTCGGCCTTCGGCTGCAGACTCCACACCAGGGTGACGGCCACCTTCAGCACCTTCTTCCAGGTCTGCGAGTCGTTGCCGTCACGCATGTAGAGCACCACCAGCAGATCCTTCCAGGTTCCCTCGAGGAATGCCTTGACCTCTTCCGGCACCACGGCATCATCGAGCACCTGGCGAATGGCCTGCCGCGAGACGGCATTGGCAATGGCCAGGCGTTCCCGGTTCTGGTCGGCCCGGGCGCTCTGCTCCTCCTGTTGCAACGAACGCGCCTGCTCCTGCTCCAGCCAGGCCTCGAAGGCATCGAGCTCCTGCTCGAACACACCGACATCATCCTCGAATTCCTCGAGGATGCGCTCGACCACCTGTTCCATGCGCGCGTACAGGGCCTCCTGCGTGGCACTGCCGTCGTCGACCCAGCCCAGGCCGGCCCGCGCCAGGGTATTGAGCAGGCGGCGCGCCGGGTTGTTCTTGCGTGCAAAGAAACCCTTGTCGATGATCGCGACCTTGATCACCGGGATCTGCAGGCGCCCGATCAGGACCTTGATCCGGTCGGGGATGCTGGGGTCGTCGTAGATGAAATCGAACAGGGTGGAGACGATATCCACCAGGGTCTGGTCCATGGGGTCGATACCGGCCACCTCGGTGCCCTTGATACGGCTCACCGCATGCACGATCTGCGTGCTCAGGGCCTCGCCCTGCAGGGGCTGGTCCGAATCACCCTCCGGGGTCGCGTGCTGTAGGCTGGAAAGGGCCTGCAGGATGTCCGGCGTAGCGGCCACCACCGCACCTGCCGGCGGCATGGGCCACGGGCCGCTCCCCTGAACCTGCCCCGCCCCCGCGGGCAAGGGCTTGCCGTCCGGCCCCATCGGCGGCATGGACCAGGTACCGGAGACATTCATCGCGCCTTCGGCCACCCCGGTACTGACCGCCTCGCGCAGCAGGTTGAACAGTTCTGCACCCTCGGGCAGGGACTCGTCATCGCCGGCTGCGTTATCCCTTCGCCTCCCCTGTTGTTTCGGCGGGTGTCCGATACCGGATTCATCCAGATCGGGAAGCAGCCCATCTTCGCGCAGCAGGGCATTGACCTCTTCATAGAGTGTTCCGAGCTCATCGACCACCTGCTGGTCGAACAGCTTGAGCACGATCAGCTGGATGGTGACCGGCTGCTCAAGTACCCCCAGGGCTTCGGCAAAGGCCTCGGCAATGACGCCAGGCTCCAGCGGAATGACCTCCTCGGGCAGGTCGCGGCGCGAAGTCAGGGCCTCGAGCCGAAGCCTGATGGCCTTCAGGAGGGGCTCGTTGCCGGCCCGCGCCTTGCGGCTCATCCCCTGTACGGCCAGATCCAGCTCGAGCTCGTCGTTGTCCACCAGTGACAGCTCGCCTTCTGCGGAAGGTTCGCTGCCACCGGCGCGGTAGCGGTACTGGCCGTTGAGGAAGTCACCGAAGCGTTCTGCCAGCAGCCCGCGAAAACGGCTATCCACTTCGTCACGTTGCAGGCGGATCTGGCGCATGGCATCGAAAAACTCGGTCTGCTCGCCACTGCTGCCCGCCTGCTCGGCACGCCTGAACAGCGAATCGTCAAGCTGCTGCCAGAGCGATTCCAGCCGGGGCTCAAGGAAACCGACCAGCCGCTTGCGACACTGGCCCAGGACCTGGCTGGGGCGCCCGAAGGCGGTGGTTACGACATTTCCGGTGGCCATGATTCATACCCGTGTGCAGTTGGAATTCTGCCTGTAATCTAGTTCAGCCCGGCGCGGAAAAACTGCGACACAGTCCACCTTTTACATGAAAAACTGTTGTAGAATGAAGCGTATATGTACTTTAGGGAAAGGATGCACATGCCCCAAAGGCCAACACTGGAAGCACTCGTCGCCCGAGTCTCGGAACTCGTCTCTCCGCCGGAAATCCATCTCCGCCTGCACGAGGTGATCGAATCACCAAGCTCCACCTCGGACGACATTGCCGAAGTCATCATGACCGACCCCAATCTCTCGGCGCGCATCCTCAAGATCACCAACAGCGCCTATTACGGTCGCCGCCGCATCGAGACCGTGTCCCGTGCCATCACCCTCATCGGCACCCGCGACCTGTACAACATCGCGCTCGCCATCAATGCCATGCGGGTCTTCGAGAAGATTCCCTCCGAGCTGGTCAATGTGCCGGTATTCTGGCGTCACAGCCTGTATACCGCGATCATCAGCCGCCTGTTGGCACGGCGCGCGCGCATCCTGCATCCGGAGCGCCTGTTCGTGGCCGGGCTGCTGCACGACATCGGTTGTCTGGTCCTGTACAGCGCCTTCCCCGAGGAGTCGCGCAACGCCCTGCTGGTGGCGCAGGGCGACGAGACCCTGCTCGCCGAACAGGAGCGGGAACTGATCGGCTACAACCATGCCGAGGTGGGCGGCGAGCTGTTGCGCCTGTGGAAGATCCCGGACACCCTGTGCAACGCCGTGGCCTGGCATCACCGGCCACTCGACGCCCCCGAGACCTCCATCGAAATCCCCATCATCGCCATCGCCGATGCCCTGGCCAACCGCAGCGAGGAAGGGGCCTTCAGCGGCACCGGCGGACACGCCACCCTGATCGATCCGGCCCTGTGGGCGCGCATCGGTGCCGACGAGAGCCTGGTCGAGGACCTCTGGGAAGAAGTGGACGAGCAGTTTGCCGAGGCCGCCCAGGCACTGATGCCCGGGCTGCGCTGAGCCCTGCGGCTCGCCGCCCGAGCCGGCCGCGGGTATACTGTGGGCATCTTCAACAAGGGCACACAGAATGACCGAACACGATCGATCCGCAAAGCTTGTACGGGCCTACGAGCACATGCTCGAACGGGTGCGCGAATGGGCCGAAAACTTCGAGGACAAGTCCGTCGAGAGCCTGGAAAAGGTGCTCGACGAGGCGAAGGAAAAGGTCGAGGAAGTCGAGGAACTGACGCGCGAAGAGGCCGACGCAGTCAAGGGCTTCGTCAAGCGTGATCTTGCCCATCTGGCCGACCACCTCAAACTCGACAAGGACCTCAAGGACTGGCTCTACATCGACCTCACGCTGATCGAGGACGAGCTGCTGGATCTGCTGAGCAAGGTGGCCGACCCCACCACGGTGGAGCTGCTGCGGCTGAAGGAACTGGCCGAACTGGCCGACTACTACAAGACCGGCGAGGTCACCGGGCCCGGCGTGCTGGAGTGCGTCAACTGTGGCGAACGGCTGCACTTCACGCGCCCGGCCCACATTCCGCCCTGCCCCAAGTGCCACGGTACCCTGTTCAGGCGCGTGACCGCCGACAGCGACAGCGAAAGCGGAAACGACACGAACGCCTCCTGAGCCGAACGAACCCCTGACCGGATCAGGGGTTCGAATCACCCTGCAACTGCCGCAGCACGCTCACGGGCGCAAACGGTCGGCGCAGGGAGGGAAGCGCCAGCAACCGTGCCCGAACGGCCTCCGGCAAGGCCTCCCAGGCAAACCGGATGCGTGCCTCGGCCGCCACACTGCCCCAGACCAGTTCTTCTGCAGCATCTGCGGGCGTGGTAGGCACTCCGCCCGCCCGCGCGGCCTGCCGGTAGCGTACGATGGCCAACGCCAGCCGGCGGTTCGCGGCATCGAGGCAGCGCCTTTGCGCGTCATGAAAGAGCCAGACGAGTGCCGTGCTGTACGCGTCCGGGGTGAGTTGCAGACGCTTGAGGGCCTTCAGGTCTTCCGCTGCAATCTCCCTGGCCGGGGCACATTGCAGGCTGGCATGCCCATGTTCTGCCAGGGCAGCCTGCAAGTCCTGTAAGAACGGCGCCAACTCCTGGCGAACCGCCGCTTCGGCCCAGGCCATCGGCTGATGCAGCATCAGCAGCAGGCCAAGGCCAATCGCCCTCCACCCCCACCGCCCTGTCATGCGTCGCATCCTGTACGGTACACGGCCATTTTCGATGAGACCGATTGCATCAGGATCTCCCCTTTCCGTACGAAAACACGCAACCGCCTAGCAGTACCAGTATCGCCAAAACCACAACCGGCAGGTTGCGCCAACGGGCATAGGGCGTCATGCCCTGCATGGGCTGCACCGTGCCCAACAGCGCCTGCCGCAGGAACTGGGGGGCGCGGGCAAGAACCCTTCCGTGTGCATCGATGATGGCCGTGATGCCGGTATTGGTGGCGCGCAGCAGGGGGCGCCCCAGGGCAGCCGCCGCGGTACGCGCGATCTGCAGGTGCTGGTGCGGGGCCAGGCTGTCGCCAAACCAGGCATCATTGCTGACATTAACGAGCACTGCAGCCTCCGGCAGGGCATCGGCCAGCTCGTCGGGAAAGGCCGCCTCGAAGCAGATGGAGGGGCCGACCGAGATACCGTCGACCGGCAGCAGCGGGCGTCGCCCGCCCTCGAGCACGTCCGACATGGGGATGTCGAGCAGGCCGTGGAAGATACCCAGCAGGTCGCGCAGCGGGAAGTATTCGCCAAACACGACCAGGTGGTGCTTGTAATAGGCCAGGCGATGGGGCGCATCGATGCGCACCAGGCTGTTGTAGGGGCCATCGCGCGCGTAATCGTAGGTAAATACCCCGGCCAGAACCGCCATGCCCCGTGTCTCCTCGGCCAGTGGCTCGAGATAGTCCGTCTCCACGGTGCGCAGATAGGCCGGAATGGCCGTTTCCGGCCAGATCACCAGATCGCGGTCACGGTGTTCCAGGGTCATGCGCCGATACAGGGCCAGGGTCGGTGCACGTTCTTCCGGCAGCCACTTGCGGTCCTGCGGGATGTTGCCCTGCAACAACGCCACCTTCAGCGGCCTGCCCTCGGCCTGCACCCACTGAAGCTGATTCAAGCCCAGCCCCGACAGGATCAACAGACCAGCCAGGACGAGGATTCGCGCCCGGCGCCCCGGCTCGGACAGCAGCCAGGCCAGCAGGCCGGCAAGCGTTGCCAGTACCCAGCTGCCCAGAAGCGGCCCGCCCACCGGCAGCCAGCCGCCCGCAGCCGTGTCTGGCAGCGACTGCCCGAGCAGCAGCCAGGGAAATCCGCCTCCGAGCCACCAGCGCACCCATTCAAGCAGCACCCAGCCGGCCGGCCAGACAAGCGCCACCTGCCAGGGGCGGGGACAGGGAAAGCAGCGCCGCAGCAGCCAGGCGAGGATCGCGGGCAGCAGGGCCAGGAGGGCAACGAAGCCGGCGGTGAGCAATCCTGCCACCGGCGCAATGGCATCGCCGAACAGGTGGATGCTGTGATAGACCCAGGACACACCCAGGCCAAAGACACCCAGGCCAAAGGCCCAGCCATGCACCAGCGCATGGCGTGCCGGCGCGTGTGCAAGAACAAGCCACAGGACGGCAATGGAAACGACTGCCGCTGGCCAGAGGTCAAAGGGGGAAAACGCCAGCACCAGCAGGGCACCGGACAGCAGCAATACCAGCCGTGCCTGCCAGGGGTGATGTTGCAGCCAGGCGCTCAGCCGGCGGGGCCCGTCACTCGCTGTCGGTATCGGAGGATTCGCCTGTGCTGTCCTCATCCTGCACCGATTCAGGCAACACGCGCATCTCGAGCAGGCCGATGCGCCGGTTGTTGGCATGCAGCACCTTGAAACGGAAGCGGTCGATATCGACCGTCTCGCCGCGCTTGGGCATGTGACCGAAGGCCTTGAGCACCAGGCCACCCACGGTATCGTATTCGTCGTCGGAATAGTCGGTGCCGAAACGCTCGTTGAAGTCCTCGATCGGAGTCAGGGCCTTGATGGTATAGCGATCATCGCCATGCGGGAGGATGTTGTAGGCCTCGTCATCGACATCGTATTCGTCATCGATCTCGCCGACGATCTGCTCCAGCACATCCTCGATAGTGACCAGGCCGGCGACTCCGCCATACTCGTCGACCACGATGGCCATGTGGTTGTGATTGCGCCGGAAATCGCGCAGCAGCACATTCAGCCGCTTGCTCTCGGGGATGATGATGGCCGGGCGCAGGATATCTTCAAGCTCCAGCTCTTCCGCGTCGCCGTTCTGGCCGCAATAGCGCAGCAGGTCCTTGGCCAGCAGGATACCCACCACGCGGTTGCGCCCGTCGGCCACCACAGGGAAGCGCGAATGCCCGGAACGGGTGACGATGCGCAGGATCTCTTCCAGTGGCGCATCCTCCTCGATCACCACCATGGCCGAGCGCGGGATCATGATGTCGCGCACCTGCATCTCGGCCACCTGGAATACGCCCTCGATCATCTCCAGCGCATCGGCCGCCACCAGGCCACTGTCACCGGCACGATGGAGGTAATCGATGATCTGATTGCGATCGCGGGGCTGACAGGCACCCAATGCCAGGGCGATGCGATCGATGAGGGCCTGTGCGGGGGGAATCCTGCTGCTAGGTCGGTCTTCGCTCATGTTGCCTCGCCGGCCAGGGCCGGCTCATGCCTCCTGGTAGGGATCGGGATAGCCTAACCGTGCGAGGATGGCGCGTTCAAGCGCCTCCATGCGTTCGGCCTCGTCTGCCTGGATGTGGTCGAAACCGCGCAGATGCAAGACCCCGTGCACCACCATGTGGGCCCAGTGGGCCTGCTCTGCCTTGCCCTGTTCGGCGGCCTCGTGCCGTACCACCGGGGCACAGATCACCAGATCACCCAGATGGGCCTCGGCCGGCAACCCCGGCGGCGGCTCGAACGGGAACGACAGCACATTGGTTGGCCTGTCCTTGCCGCGGTAGGCCGCATTCAGGGCCTGGCTCTCGGCCTCGTCCACGATACGGATGACCACGGATGTCTCGCCCGGCAGATCTTCCAGCGCGGCCTGCAGCCAGCGTTCGAATTCGGCCTCGGGCGGCACCCCATCCAGGGTACCGGATACCTGAAGTTCCAGCACCATCAGGACTCGCCCATGCGGTCATAGGCCTGCACGATGCGCTGCACCAGGGGGTGTCGCACCACATCGCCCGCGGTGAAGAAGGTAAAGGCCACGCCTTCCACATCCTTCAGCACCTCGATGGCATGGCGCAGGCCCGATGTCTGTCCGCGCGGGAGATCCGACTGGGTGACGTCACCGGTCACCACCGCCCGCGAGCCAAAGCCGATGCGGGTGAGGAACATCTTCATCTGTTCCACGGTGGTGTTCTGGGCCTCGTCCATGATGATGAAGGACTCGTTGAGGGTGCGACCGCGCATGAAGGCCAGCGGTGCCACCTCGATCACGTTGCGTTCGATGAGCCGGGCCACCTTCTCGAAGCCGAGCATCTCGTACAGGGCATCGTACATGGGCCGCAGGTAGGGGTCGATCTTCTGGCTCATGTCCCCGGGCAGGAAACCCAGGCGTTCCCCGGCCTCCACCGCCGGGCGCACCAGCACCAGCCGCCGCACCGCGCCCGATTCCAGCGCCTGCACGGCACTGGCGACCGCCAGCCAGGTCTTGCCGGTACCGGCCGGGCCGACGCCGAAGGTGAGATCGGTATCGCGGATGTTGCGCAGGTAGGCATTCTGGTTGGGGCCACGGCCGCGGATGCTGCCACGCTTGGTGCGCACCGTGACCTGGGTCTCGTCCTCGCCACTGATGCGCGCCTCCACCCCGGAAGACTGCAGGTAGAGATGGACATCGGCCGGGGTCAGCACCTCGTCGCGGGTGGCATCGTAGAGGGCACGCAGGGTTTCGCCAGCGGCCTGCGCCGCGCCGGGCTCGCCAATGACCGTAAACCGGTTGCCGCGGCTGTTGATCTCCACGCCCAGGCGCTGCTCCAGCAGGCGCAGGTGTTCATCGAACTGGCCGCACAGGTTGGCCAGCCGCTCGTTGTCATGCGGCTCCAGGGCAAGCGCAATACTGGCAGGATGGGCGCTCATCGCGATCAGGCCGTGGCTGCCGCCCCGGAAACCAGCTCGCCACGCAGCGAATTGGGCAGGGCCTCGGTAATGCGAACCCGCACGAACTGGCCGATCAGCTCCGGGCTGCCGGGGAAATTGACCACGCGATTGTTCTCGGTGCGGCCAGCCATCTGCCCCGGATCCTTGCGCGAGGGGCGCTCGACCAGAATCATCTGTTCACTGCCCACCATGGATTCGCTGATGGCCATGGCCTGTTCGCTGATGCGGGCCTGCAAACGTGCCAACCGCGCCTTCTTCACCTCCAGCGGCACATCGTCCGGCATGGAGGCGGCCGGCGTACCGGGACGGGCGCTGTAGATGAAGCTGAAGGAATGGTCGAACCCGACCTCCTCGATCAGGCGCATGGTGGCCTCGAAGTCCTCCTCGGTCTCGCCCGGGAAGCCAACGATGAAATCCGAGGACAGCGAAATGTCGGGCCGGGCCTCGCGCAGGCGGCGGATCTTCGACTTGTATTCGAGCGCCGTGTGCCCGCGCTTCATCAGTGCCAGCACCCGGTCAGAGCCGCTCTGCACCGGCAAGTGGAGGTGGCTGACGAGCTGCGGGACCTCGGCGAAGGCCTCGATCAGGCTATCGGAGAATTCCACCGGGTGCGAGGTCGTGAAACGGATCCGCTCGATGCCGTCGATGGCCGCGACATAGTGGATCAGCAGGGCCAGATCGGCCACCTCGCCATCGGCCATCTCGCCCCGGTAGGCGTTGACATTCTGGCCCAGCAGATTGACCTCGCGCACCCCCTGTTCGGCGAGCTGGGCCACTTCGGCGATGACATCGTCGAAGGGACGGCTGATCTCCTCGCCGCGGGTGTACGGCACGACGCAGAAGGTGCAGTACTTGCTGCAGCCCTCCATCACCGAGACGAAGGCCGTGGGCCCCTCGGCACGCGGCTCCGGCAGGCGGTCGAACTTCTCGATCTCGGGGAAGGAGATGTCGACCACGGCGCGGTCCTCGGTGCGGGCCCGGTGCAGCAGCTCGGGCAGGCGGTGCAGGGTCTGCGGCCCGAACACCACATCCACATGCGGTGCCCGCTCGCGCAGCGCCTCGCCTTCCTGGCTCGCCACGCAGCCGCCCACGCCGATCATCACCTCGGGACGGGCCTGCTTGAGCTGCTTCCAGCGCCCAAGCAGGGAGAAGACCTTCTCCTGCGCCTTCTCGCGGATGGAGCAGGTATTGAGCAGCAGCAGGTCGGCCTCCTCCGGCGCGGAGGTCAGCGTCATGCCCATGGCATTCTCGAGCACATCCAGCATGCGCGCCGAATCGTACTCGTTCATCTGGCAGCCGTGTGTCTGTATGAAGACCTTGTTCATCTCGAACCCAGCGTATATCAATGCCTGATTATATTGGATTTTGCCCCCTGCTGTCCGATTTCCCGACTCGCGGACGGGTAACCGCCCTCGCCTGCCGCTGCCGGCTCTGGTATGCTTCGCGCGGCCCGTAACGGGCAGCTCTCTTTTCCAGACGGGGTTCGACCACCA
>RFHG01000242.1 GCA_003696465.1 Gammaproteobacteria bacterium
CGGTAGAGCAGAGGACTGAAAATCCTCGTGTCGGCAGTTCGATTCTGTCCCTGGGCACCACGCATCAAAAAACCCCCGCGATACCGACCGCGGGGGTTCTCTTTTTTCCCAACCTTGTCCGGTCAGCTCAGCGCTACACCAGCAGCATGCGGTCGGAATCGAACGCCTCGCCGCGCACACTGTAGAAGCGCTCCAGCAGATCCTCCACCCGCATCGCCTTTTTCTCCGCGCCCGAGACATCAAGGATGACCCGGCCGGCATGCATCATCACCAGCCGGTTGCCCAGCTGAAGCGCCTGGCGCATGTTGTGTGTCACCATCAGGGTGGTCAGCTGCAGCTCTCCCACCAGCTTCTCGGTCAGCTCCAGCACCTGCAGCGCCGTCTTGGGATCGAGGGCGGCGGTATGCTCATCGAGCAGCAGCACCGCCGGGCGCACCAGGGTCGCCATCAGCAGGGTCAGCGCCTGGCGCTGACCGCCGGACAGCATGCCGACCTGGTCGCGCAGGCGGTTCTCCAGACCGAGTCCGAGAAGCGACAGGCGCTCACGAAACAGCTCCCGGTCACTGCGGCGCACGCCCCAGCCAAGACCGTGACTCTGCCCGCGCCTGGAAGCCAGCGCCAGGTTCTGCTCGATGCTCAGGCTGCCGCAGGTTCCCAGCAGCGGATCCTGGAACACCCGGCTGATCAGGGCGGCGCGCCGATGTTCCGGCCAGCCGGTCACATCGACATCGTCGACGCGAATGCGGCCGCCGTCGACCGAATAGCTGCCGGCGATGCAGTTGAGCAGGGTGCTCTTGCCGGCGCCGTTGGAACCGACCAGGGTGATGAAGTCGCCGGCGCGCACCTTCAGATCGATGCCGGACAGGGCCAGCACTTCATTGACACTGCCGCGATGGAAATATTTGCTCAAGGAATGAATCTTGATCATCGCCGCAGAACCTTTCGACGCAGGCCAGGCAGAACAAGCGCGGCCACAACCAGCAGGGCCGTAAGCAGGTTGAGATCACTGGGGGTGAAGGCGAAAGATCCGAGCCGCAGACCCAGGGCCAGGGCGATGGCGAGCCGGTAGACCACCGAACCGAGCAGGGCCGCCAGCAGCGCCCGGCCGATACTGCGACAGCCGAACAGGGTTTCCCCGACGATCACCGAGGCCAGGCCGGCAACGATGGTGCCGATGCCCATGTTGACGTCCGCCGCCCCCTGGCTCTGGCACAGCAGCGCGCCGCTGACCGCCGCCAGGCCGTTGGACAGGCCGACTCCGAAGACAATCACCCGGCCGGTATGCACCCCCTGGCTGGTAATCATCTGCCGGTTGATGCCGGTCGCCTGCATCGCCAGCCCGAACGAGGTGTTGAGCAGCCAGAAGAGCGCCAGCAGCGCCAGA
>RFHG01000243.1 GCA_003696465.1 Gammaproteobacteria bacterium
ATAGCGCCAGATCATCCAGGCACTCAGGCCACCCAGTATGAGTACGATTATGGCAAAGGCGCGCGGATGGCGTATTGCCCATTGGTCCAGTTTTTCGTTTCTTTTGTCGGCGTTTTTAAGCCACTGGTCGGTTTCCACCCAGCGGTTGCCCCAGCCTTCCAGCCTTTTCAGCAGGCTGGGGCGCACGAATACGGTAAAGCCGATGAACAGCACGGCTATGCTGGCCAGGTAGACGAAGCCGAAGGCGGCATCGACGAGCATCTGGCGCAGGGCGTCGCCCTGGGCCAGGGCGGCCTTGACCGCCTGCGGGTCGAGCACGAAGAGCACCGCATACAGGCAGTAGAGGCTGCCCAGCATCAGCGCCGCGCCGGTGAGCATGTGGTGGCGGTAGAACAGGCGCTCGATGAACACCCGCCGCTCGGGCGCCTTGCGCACCGGTGGTGGCACCACCCCATCTGCACTGAGCCAGCGGCTTGCGCGCTGGTTGAAGCGCACGAAGGAGCCGGGTGCCACCAGGGCCCATAGCCCCACGCCAGCCGCCGCCAGGGTGAGGGCAAACCAGAGACTCACCAGCACATCGCCAAAGAGTTGGCCAAAGGCCTCTTGCATGCTCATCTATACAATCCCTCTGTAATGGGCCCCCGGCCCATTCCCCAATGACTCTTGCAGGTCATGTGCCGCCCGACCACCGATAGTTGTCCACCGGGCGCAATTCTATCTGCAGTATGCGCCCTTGCTCATCACGCCGGGCTGCCACGCGAAAGCGTATTCTTGGCGGGTTTTCTGCCTCTCCCTCGACGGCCTGCGGATTGGCCACGCGGTACACCAGGAGGTGTTGCGTCTTGTCATAGTACCAGCGCTGGGGCGGGATGGCTGCAGGATCGGGATGTTCCAGCTCGCCGAGGTAGGTTGCCGGCGGCTCCGGCAACAGTAGCATGGGGTTGCTGCCCACCAGTGCCTCCAGCCTGCCCTGCTCGTTGCGTACCAGATGGGTGAGCCATTCGATCTTGAGCACGCTGTCGAGGTTGTTGACGGTTTGCTGCATGGCCTCGCGTTCGACCGCGACCGACAGCTTGAGCACGCGGCTGAAGAACACAACGATGAGGATGCTGATGATGATAACGATGATGACGAATTCGAGGAGGCCAAGGCCGGATTGGGATGAAAATGGGGTCTGTCCCCTTTTTGTTCGCCGATTTGATTGTACATCCGCTGCGCGGCTGCGCCCCACTTTCTTTGCTTGCCCAAAGAAAGTGGGCACAGATAGGGATGAAAAAGGATTCTCTCTCCTTTCTGAGCGCCTTCTTGACTCTTGAGTCTCAAGGTTTCGTACCCGCTGCGCGGGCACGAGTTCATTTCTTTTGCACGCGCAAAAGAAACGAACCAAAGAAAACGCGGCCGGGAACGCGCCTGCTGCGCAGGTTCCCGTCTCCGGGCA
>RFHG01000244.1 GCA_003696465.1 Gammaproteobacteria bacterium
GTGGAGAGGATCAGCGAGGGGATCTGGGCCACCAGGCCGTCACCGATGGTGAGCAGGGTGTAGTTCTGCGCTGCCACTTCCAGTGACAGGCCATGCTGCACCATGCCGATGGCGAGGCCACCGATAATGTTAATGAACAGGATCAGGATGCCGGCAATGGCATCGCCGCGCACGAACTTGCTGGCACCGTCCATGGAGCCATAGAAATCGGCCTCGCGGGCGATTTCCTCGCGCCGGGCCTTGGCCTCCTCCTGGGTGATGATGCCGGCATTGAGATCGGCGTCGATGGCCATCTGCTTGCCGGGCATGGCATCCAGGGTGAAGCGGGCGCTCACTTCCGAGATGCGCCCGGCGCCCTTGGTGACCACGACAAAGTTGATGATAACGAGGATGGCGAACACCACCAGGCCCACAGTGTAGTTGCCGCCCACTACGAAGTCGCCGAAGGCCTGGATCACCTTGCCGGCGGCTCCGGTGCCGGTATGGCCCTGCAGCAGAACCACGCGGGTGGAGGCCACATTGAGCGCCAGCCGCAGCAGGGTAGCGATCAAAAGCACCGTCGGGAACACGGCAAAATCGAGCGGCCGCGCCGCATAGACGGTGACCAGCAGGATCACCAGCGAAAGCGCGATGTTGAAGGTGAACAGGAAGTCGAGCACCATCGGCGGCAGCGGCAGGATCATCATCGCCAGCATCGACGCCAGCAGCAGGGGCGCGCCGATGCCGGTACCGCCCAGACGGGTGAGCCACTGCTTCAGGGTTTCCAGGTTCATGTCGGCTCTCCTTCGGTTTCAGGCCCGGCATGGGGCGGCCGCTGCATCTCCGGTGGCACTTCGAGATCGGTCGGCGGCTGCGGATAGGCCCCACCCTTGCGGAACGCGCGCAGCTGGTAGATGTAGGCCAGCACCTGGGCCACGGCCAGATACAGGTCGGCCGGGATCTCCTGCCCCAGCCGGGTGTTCCAGTACAGCGCACGGGCCAGCGGCGGGGCCTCGAACACGGGTACATTGGCCTGCAGGGCAATGGAGCGGATCTCGCGTGCCACCAGATCGGCACCGCGGGCCACCACCCGGGGCGCGCTGCCCTGGCGCTGGTCGTACTTGAGGGCGACGGCAAAGTGGGTCGGGTTGGTGATGACCACATCGGCCTTCGGCACCTCGGCCATCATCCGCTGCTGCGCCATCTCGCGCTGGATCTGGCGCACCTTGGCGCGCATCTCCGGATTGCCCTCGGTTTCCTTGAGTTCGTCCTTCACCTCCTGCCGGGTCATGCGCAGCTGCCGGTGATGATCCCAGAGCTGGAACGGCACATCGATGGCCGCGATCAGTACCAGCACACCGGTCAGAACAAAGAAGCCCCACAGCAGTATCTGTGCGGTATGCGCAAGTGCCAGTGAAATGGGCTGCCCGCCCAGTTGCAGCAGCTCGCTTTCGCTCATCCACAGCAGCAGGGCCGCGGCCACCGTCACCACCACGAACTTGGCCAGCGTCTTGGCCAGCTCCATCAGCCCCTTGAGCGAGAAGATGCGGCCAAGCCCCTTGATCGGATCCAGCTTCTCGAGCTTGGGCCGCACCGCGTCGAGAGAAAAGGCCCAGCCGCCCAGGCTCATTGGCCCCAGAATGGCCGCCGCCAGCAGAAATGCCAGCAGTGGAGTGATGAGCAGCAGGGCATCACCCAGCGCACTCATCAGTACTGCAGGCAGACCCTGAGTATCGAAGATGGCCTGCCGGTCGATCTCGAAGCTGCCGGCCACCAGCGCCTCCAGCCGCGACAGCATGAAGGGGCCGGAGAAAAACAGGGCGAAGGCGCCGGTCAGCAGCACCAGGGTCGTGTTGAGCTCGCGCGAGCGCGCGACCTGCCCCTTTTCCCGCGCCTCGCGCAGGCGTTTGGGTGTGGGTTCTTCCGTGCGTTCCTGTGCCTGTTCCTCTGCCATGGCCTACAGTCCCAGCACACCGCGCATGAACAGAAAACCGCGCTCGGCCAGTGATTCGAACAGCGGCCCCAGCGTGGGCAGACTGACCAGCATCAGGGCAAAGCCGAGCAGCAGGGTGAGCGGAAAGCCCACGGCAAAGATGTTCAGCTGCGGCGCGGCCCGCGTGATGATGCCGAACGAGATATTGACCAGCAGCAGCGAGGCCACCACCGGCAGCGAGACCAGCAACGACCACTCGAACATGCGGCTGCCCCAACCGGCAATCAGCCAGAACACGTCCCGCTCCATGCCCAC
>RFHG01000245.1 GCA_003696465.1 Gammaproteobacteria bacterium
GACATAGGGGATGATGACCGACAACCCGACCAGCACCGAGAGCAGCATGGCGTAATTCATGCCCAGCAGCAGAAAGGCAATCCAGGTCACGAACCAGACGATGACGATCTCGATGAACTTGCCGCGGACATAACTGCCGAGCCCCACATTCACCTCGCCCCAGACCTGACGCACCAGGCTGTCCTCGCGTGGCATGAACCGGCGCAGCCAGCCGAGGATGAGTGCCTTGTCCTTGAGGAAGAAAAACACCAGCAGTGGGACGAGAACCAGATAGACCAGCAGGGTGATGACGCTGATCAGAGAGGCCAGCGACAACGACAGGATGCGCTGCCCGAAACGGGCCGCCTCGCCACGCAGTACATCGATGAGGTCCAGTGCCTGACGTTCCGAGAACAGGGCCGGGTATCGCTCGGAGAGGTGCATCAGGGCCTCCTGCCCCTGAGCCAGCATGGCGGGTACCTCGCGCACCACCTGGCCTGCCTGCTGCAGCACCAGTGGCACCAGGAACAGCAGCACACTGATGACCAGCAGCATGAACAGCGTGAATACAAGACCTACGGCGACCAGTCGCGGCATGCCGGGGCAGCAGGCCAGCCGTTCGACCGCCGCATCGAGCAGAAAGGCAATGACCACCGCTGCAATCAGCGGTGCGAGGATCCGCCCCCACAGGAGGACAATGGCAAGCCCCGTGCCGAGCACCAGCAGCAGGGACATGACCTGCGGGTCGGCCAGATAGCGTTCATACCATGCGCGCAGGGCGTTGCGGTTCATTCGCCCCCTTCCGCCAGTTTGCGCCAGGCCTCGGCAAACAGTGCCTCGAGCTCGTCGATGACCTCCTCCGCCGGGCGCCCCTGCATCACATGCTGGGCCATCAGCGCCGAGGTCTGATGAAACAGGCTGTCGCGATTGATCATGGGATAGGTCTGCGCCAGGCGGCGGATGGCGGCCGGCACGCTTTCCTCTTTCGGCCTGGGGATGTCCAGCGGTTCGGACACGGGCTCCCGTGCCGGGGCGTCCTCCCCGTCCTTGCGGCTGGCGAGGAACTCGGCAAAGGCCAGCAGGGTCCCCTGGCCTTCCTCGTCGAGCTTGCGGAACAGCTTCAGCAGGCGCTGTTCCAGTGGCTTGCCAGTGCCGAAACCCGGCGGAAATCCGGGCGGCATGCCCTGCGGCCCGATCATGACTTGTGCCCCGCAGCCGCGCTCACCGTGCCCGGCACCTCGCAATAGCTGCGCGCGAAGTCCAGTAGCTCCTCCATGGCGCGCGAGCGGAACTTCTGCCGCTGCCGAACGAACGAGAACGGTCGCTCCAGCGGCGGATCGAGCGGTATCCCCTTCAGGATGCCGAGCTGGAGTTCCTTGCCAATCGCCGTGCGCGAGAGGATGGAGACCCCCATGCCGGCCTGAACCGCGCCCTTGATCGCTTCCGAGCTGCCCAGTTCCAGACACACACCCACCTGCTCCCGTTCGATCCCCTGGCTGATCATGTATTCCTGGATGACCTCCCGGGTTCCGGACCCCTGCTCGCGGCAGATGAAGGGATACTCGACCAGCTCGCCCAGGCGCACGCGGTCACGTCCCGCCAGCGGATGATTGGGCGGCACGATGGCCACCAGCTGGTCGATGCGGCAGACCTCCACCAGCAGGTTCTTGTTGCCCACCGGGGCCTCGACCACACCCAGATCGATGATGTTGTTCTCCACCATGGAGACGATGCCTTCGGTGTTGGTCACCTTGAGACGCAAATGCACATCCGGATACTTGCTCTTGAAGTCTCCCAGCAGGGCGGGGAGCATGTATTCGGCGATGGTGGTACTGGCCCCCAGGGTGATGGCACCGCTGATCTCGCCCGTCATCTCGCGCACGGCGTTTTCCATCTCGGCATATTGCTCGAAGATGCGCTCGGCGTACTCGAACACGATGTGCCCCGCCTCGGTGAGATCGATGCGATTGTGCGTGCGGTCGAACAGACGGGTGTTGAAATGATCCTCGAGCTGACGGATCTGGAAGGTCACCGCAGGCTGGGTCATGTGCAGGGCCTCGGCTGCCTTGGTAAAACTCAGCAGCCGTGCAACGGTATAGAACACCTGCAAACGACGATCCGCCATCGACCCGCTTTCCTCCATGTCCGCTGCATGGGGACCATCCCCAATGATGCGGACATCAATGACCGTCAAGTGTAGCCCGTGGCCGGTTCCGCGGCAAAGAATCAGGGTTCGCGCAGGATGGTGATGAGCCGTTCCACATGCGGCTCCAGGATGCGCATGTCCGCATCCGTGATAGGCAACAGCCCCCCAAGCCTGGATTCGCGGAAGAAATGCTGGCCCAGCGGCGTCTGATCAAACTCCAGCATGACCGCCCGGATGCGCCCGATGAGCCTGGAGTCAAGCCGGCCACTGGCCATGAACATCAGATGCGGCACGGCCCGTGTCCGCGCCAGTTCGCGCAGGCGGGCCTGCAGGTGTCGCGGCATCTCCTCGAGCGTTCCGGCCACGGTGACCGCGGCATCACTCTGGTCCCGGCTGAGCAGCAGCAGCGGCTGACGCACCGCACGGGTATGGCGCAGGCGCACGTCCCGCCCCGGCTCCAGACCATGCGCCCGCAACAGTTCCTCCCCCAGCATGCTGACGATGGCCAGCCGGTCCGGCAGCGCGACTACCCTGCCACGCAGGTCTTCCACGGCATGGATCTCGCTGTCGGCGCGCACCACGAGCTGCCCGCGCAGCATCGGCCGGGCACGGGCAATGCGCCGGTAACCGGCCACCGTCTCGGCCAGGGCGGCAAAATGTGGCGCGGTCACGACAATGTCGTAGTCACCCCGCTCGGTATGCTGCAAAAAGACGCGGTAGTTGGGGGCCGTCGCCAAGCTCACCGGCATCTGCAACTGCTGTTCCAGATAGCGCTTGACCGGGAGGTAGATGCGGTAGAGCTTGTGCGCATTGAGATACGGCAGGATGCCCAGCACCAGGGTGCGCTGTTGTGCCTGCACGGCAGCAGGCACCAGCAGGAACAACAGCAAAAGGCAACGCACCATCGAAAAAAGGCGCATGAACCAGACCACCGGCAGCTTGCGAAAGGGGCTTCAGTATACTCCCATGTCCAGATAGGAGCGCATGACCTTGCGGATGGCCACCACAAACGCGGCGGTGCGGTAGTCGGTGTCGAATTCCCGACTGACCTCGAGGATTTCCTGAAAGCCCTGGCGCATGGAGTCATCCAGCCCGGAATTGACCAGATCCAGTTCGGTGGCCCCGTAGACCAGCTCGCTGCGCAAATGATCCGGAAACGGCGCCTCGGTCATGCGTTCGATGGCATCGACGATGTGCCGGCCCCGCAGTTCGTCGAAGCGCCGCTCCATGCGCCCGAAACGTATGTGCGACAGGTTCCGGATCCATTCAAAGTAGGAAACAATCACCCCGCCGGCATTGACGAAGGCATCCGGCAGCATGGTGATCCCGCGCTCGCGCAGAATGACATCGGCCTCCGCCGTGACCGGCCCGTTGGCCGCCTCGGCAATCAGCGGCGCCCGGATGCGGGCCGCATTGCCGGCGTGGATAACCCCTTCCAGCGCGGCCGGGATCAGGATATCGCAGTCCATCTCCAGCACCGCGGCCCCGTCCGGCTCGTAACGCGCACCGGGGAAGCCCTTCACGCCACCCCGCTCCGAGAGATGCTGACGCAGGGCCGGGATGTCCAGCCCGGCCGGGTCGATCACGGCCCCGTCCCGCTCGATCACGGCCACGATGCGCACGCCGTCCTCGGCCGCGAGCAGGCGCGCGGCATGATAACCCACGTTGCCCAGCCCCTGCACCACCACCCGCTTGCCTTCCAGCCCGCCTTCCAGGCCGGTCTTCGCGACTTCCTCCGGATGGCGAAAGAACTCGCGCAGCGCGTACTGCACCCCGCGGCCGGTGGCTTCCACCCTGCCCTGGATGCCACCGTGGTTGACCGGCTTTCCGGTCACGCAGGCAGCATAGTTGATATCTTCCGGATACAGGTGCTTGTAGGTATCGAGAATCCAGGCCATCTCGCGTTGGCCGGTGCCCATGTCGGGGGCCGGCACATTGGTGGCCGGGCTGAGAAAGCCCTTGCGAATGAGCTCCCGCGCAAAGCGGCGGGTGATGATTTCCATCTCCTCGCGGGAATACTTTGCCGGGTCGATGTAGAGGCCACCTTTGGACCCGCCAAAGGGCACATTGACAATGGCGCACTTGTAGGTCATCAGCGCCGCCAGCGCCTCCACCTCGTCCTGGTTCACCGTGGTGGCATAGCGGATGCCGCCCTTGGAGGGCAGGCGGTGGATGCTGTGGGTGGCGCGCCAGCCGGTAAAGACCTCAATGCGACCGCGGATCCTGACCGGGAAGGTCACGGTAAGCACGGTATTGCAGGCCTTGATGGCCTGCGCCATGCCGTCTTCCACCTCCAGCAGTGCCAGTGCCCGGTCGACCATGCGATCGACACTGTCGCGAAAGCTCAGGTTGTCCCGCATTGTTATTGTCCTTTTCGCAGGCAGAGGTTCTCCCTGACAGTAAAGCACATTTTCACGCGGGCTTCCGGGAGGGCCGGAACACGATGATCCGCGTCCGGCCCTGACCAGAGAATCAGGCCGTACGCGCCTGACAACGCCGCATGTACAGGTAGTACAGCACCGGAATCACCACCAGCGTCAGCAGGGTGGAAACAAAGATGCCGAAGATCAGCGAGATCGCAAGACCGCTGAAAATCGGATCATCCAGTATGAAGAAGGCCCCCAGCATGGCGGCCAGGCCGGTCAGCACGATCGGCTTGGCGCGCACTGCGGCCGAGCGCACGATGGCCTCTTCAAGTGACAGCCCCCGGCGCATTTCCTCGCCCACGAAATCCACCAGCAGGATCGAGTTGCGCACGATGATGCCGGCCAGTGCGATCATGCCGATCATCGAGGTGGCCGTGAACTGGGCACCCAGCAGGGCATGCCCGGGCATCACGCCGATCACCGTCAGCGGAATTGGCGCCATGATGATCAGCGGCACCGCGTAGGAGCGGAACTGCGCCACCACCAGCAGGTAGATGAGCACCATGCCCACGGCATAGGCAATGCCCATGTCGCGGAAGGTCTCGTAGGTCACCTGCCACTCGCCATCCCACTTCAGGCTGTAGGTATAGGGATTGTCCGGCTGCGAAATGAAGTACTGATCCAGCGGACGCCCCTGTGCCATCGGTGTCTCGCGCAGGGTCTCGTACATCTCGAACATGCCGTAGAGCGGGCTGTCGAGCTTGCCGGCCATGTCTCCGACGACATAGACCACCGGCAGCAGGTCCTTGTGGTAGATGGAGTGCTCACGATGGTCGTCGTGTACCTGCACCACCTCGGAGATCGGGATCAGCTTGCCGGAGCGGCTGCGCACCTTGAGCGCCAGGATGGAATCGAGATCGGCCTTGTTCTCGACCGCGTACTCCAGGCGGATGGGTACGGCATATTTCATGTTGCTGCCGTGCAGGTAGCCGACATCGCTGCCGCCCAGCACCGTGGCCACCGCATCCGACACCTCCTGTTGCGAAACACCGAGCAGGGCCGCCTTGTTGCGATCCACCCGAATGATCAGTCGTGGCTCGGGATATTCGATGCTGTCGTCCACGTCGACGATGTCGGGCGTGTGCTCGAACACCGCACGCACCTGCTTGGCCACCTTGAGTTGTCCCTCATACTCCAGCCCATAGATCTCGGCCACAAGCGGGGACATGACCGGAGGCCCGGGCGGAACCTCGACCACCTTCAGGTTGCCACCATACTTGCGTGCAATCTGCTGCAGTGGCCCGCGCACCGCGAGCGCAATCTCGTGACTCTTGCGCTCACGGGCGTGCTTGTCGATGAGATTGACCTGGATGTCGCCCACATTGGCCCCCTTGCGCAGATAGTACTGGCGCACCAGGCCGTTGAAGTTGATGGGCGCGGCCGTGCCGGCGTAGATCTGGTAATTGGCCACCTCAGGCACGGTGGCCAGGTATTCGGCGGCCTCGTTGAGCACGCGGGCGGTTTGCTCCACGCTGGTGCCTTCGGGCATGTCGAGCACCACCTGGAATTCCGACTTGTTGTCGAACGGCAGCATTTTCAGCACAACCACCTTGACCGCGACCAGACCCACCGACAGCAGGATCAGCAGGATCATGCTGCCGAACAGGATCATGCGCCTGCGCGCAGCATCCGGGCCAAGGAAACGACCCACCGTGGCATGGGCCAGTCGGTCCAGCATGCCTGGCTCACCTTCCACATCGTCGGCATGATGCGCCACATGGGTCTTGTTGAGCATCTTGTAGGTGAGCCAGGGCGTGAGCACATAGGCCACCGCCAGCGAGATCAGCATGCCCATGCTGGCATTGATGGGAATCGGACTCATGTAGGGCCCCATCAGCCCGGTGACGAAGGCCATGGGCAGCAGGGCCGCAATCACCGTCAGGGTGGCGAGGATGGTGGGGCCGCCCACCTCGTCCACGGCATAGGGAATGGCCTCGAGCAGATTGCGCTTGCCCATCTGCATGTGGCGATGAATGTTCTCCACCACCACGATGGCATCGTCTACCAGAATGCCGATGGAAAAGATCAGCGCAAACAGCGATACCCGATTGAGGGTAAAGCCCCAGGCCCATGAGGCAAACAGGGTGATGAGCAGGGTGATGACCACCGCCACGCCGACGATGATGGCCTCGCGCCAGCCCAGTGCGATGAGCACCAGCAACACCACCGAGGCCGTGGCGAAGATGAGCTTGCTGATGAGCTTTTTCGCCTTGGCATCGGCGGTCTGTCCGTAGTTGCGGGTGATCTCCACATGCACGTCATCGGGGATGAAGGTGCCCTTGAGCTGTTCCAGCCGGTCGATCACCTTTTTCGCGATATTCACCGCATTGGTGCCGGGCTTCTTGGCCACCGCAATGGTCACGGCGGGGCGGGCCGTGCCCGCCAGGTCCGAATGACGGGCCTGCACCTCGCCCTCGCCATGCATGACCCAGGATTCGGGCTGATCCGGTCCCAGACGCACCTCGGCCACATCCTTCAGATAGACCGGTTTGCCCTCGTGCACGCCCACGACCAGTTGCGCGATCTCCTCTGGAGAGGTGAGGAAGGTCCCGGCCTTGACCAGAATCTCCTGGTTGTCGCGCACCATCTGCACCGCATCACGGGTATGGTTCGAGACGCGCAGGGCATTGGCCAGGCTGCCAAGGTCGATTCCGTACCCGGCCAGGCGCTGGGGGTCGAGCAGCACATGGACCACCCGTTCCGGCCCGCCGATGGTATAGATATTGCGCGTGCCCTTCACCCGCTTGAGCTCGGCCTCCAGCGCGTGGGCCACCTGCAGCAGCTCATAGCCACCCTTGTGCTCGTCCTCCGACCACAGGGTGACACTGACGATGGGCACATCATCGATGCCCTTGGGCTTGATGATGGGCTGCATCACGCCCAGGTTCTGCGGCAGCCAGTCCTGGTTGGAAAAGATCTTGTTGTACAGGCGCACAATCGCCGCGGTCCGGTCCTCACCCACCTCGTACTGAACCGTCAGCACCGCCATGCCCGGCATGGAGGTGGAATAGACATGCTTGATGCCGTCGATCTCGGACAGCACCTGCTCTGCAGGCGTGCTCACCAGGTGTTCCACCTCGCGTGCCGTCGCCCCGGGATAGGGGATAAACACGTTGGCGAAGGTGACATTGATCTGCGGCTCTTCCTCGCGCGGCGTCACGGCGATCGCGAACAGCCCCATGAGCAGGCCGACCAGCGCCAGCAGCGGGGTGATCTCGGTGGTCAGAAACTGTTTCGCGATACGACCGGAAATGCCCAGTTTCGGATCACTCATGGTCCTTGCGCTCCTGTGCGATGCGCTCGGCATTCTCCCGCTTGATCAGCAGCACGGCCATTTCCGGATCGGTGGCCACACGCTCGCCTTCCTCGAGCCCAGCCAGAATCTCGTAGCGCTCGCCCAGATGCCGGCCGAGACGAATCTGCCGCAGCTCGAGCCGCCCGTCGTCATGCACCACATAGACGCCGGTCACCTCGCTGCGGAACACCACCGCCTGTTGCGGCACCAGCAGCCTGCGATCCTCGCCCACCCGGAATGCCGTCTTCACAAACATGCCCGGAAACAGGCCCTGGACATCCTTTTCCAGCCAGGCGCGCACACGGAAGGTATGGGTTTGCGGATCGGCATAGGGGAAGAAGGTGACACGCGACACCGGAATGACCTGTTCGGGGGTGTCCACCCGCACCTCGGCCTGGTGGAACCTGCGTACCCCCTGGATGCTGCGCTGCGGCACATGGACCACCACGCGCAGTTCTTCCAGCGAGACCCCGGTCATCAGTGGCGTGCCCACATTGGCCACCTCGCCCACCTCGACATGGCGCTTGGTGACGATGCCGCTGTAGGGTGCCCGTACCCGGGTGTATTCGTACTGGACCTCGGCCTCGCGCAGGGCGGCACGGGCAGCGTTGAGCTTGGCACGGGCGCTCTTCCAGGCCGCTTCGGCCTTGTCGAAGGCCGATTTCGAGACCAGTTTGCGCTCGTACACGCCCTTGATGCGCTCATATTCGGTGCGTGCCTCGTTGTACCGTGCCTGGGCCTCCACCAGCTGCGCCCGGGCGCGCTCCAGCCGTGCCTTCTGGGTGGAGTCATCGAACTGGACGATGATGCTGCCCTTCTCCACATAGTCATCGACGTCGTAGTTGACCGCAATGATCCGGCCGCTGGTCTGGGCAGAGACGGTCGCCTCGTTCACGGCCTCGACCAGACCGTCGTAGACCTCGAGGCGCGGCACGGTCTCGTAACGCGCCTCGACCGTGTTCAGCCCGTCGGTGGCAGCCTTTGTCCCTGCCGGGTCGGTAGCAGCCATGACTGCAGGTACGAGAACTGCGAGCAACAGTGCCGGAATACCAGGTCTCATTGTCGTTCTTCCCCTGAATGGTGGTTGGTCGGGTCGGACCGGGGTCCGCGGTGGTACGGTGGCAGGATTATATATTAGTATTTTCTAATATTGAATACCCGAGGCCTTTACCCGGGCATGAACGGGTTCACAAAAGTCCCTGCTGTGGCAACGGGGTCGCTACTTGGCGTATATTCTAGTCCATGAATGCCGGAGACATTGCCCGGAACCCTACAGGACAACTACACGGAAACATTGCCATGCCATCATCCCTCCTGCGTAGCCTGCTGCTCATCGTTCTGACCAGCCTTTCGGGGCTGACTGCCGTGCAGGCCGATGTCTACAAGTGGCTGGACGACAACGGCAAGGTGCAATTCACCCAGACCCCGCCGATGGACCGGCCCAGTGTCCGTATCAAGACCTCTTCCAACATCACCTCCACCCCGGCAAGCGTTCCGGCCGGAAAAGCCGATGATCAGCAGCCCACGACCGAGGGCAAGAACGGCCAGGGCGATGAGGGTCCGATGGAGGTCATCGACAGCGAGAAACTGGAGCAGTACTGCGCCCAGCAGCACAAGAGCCTCGCTACCCTCGAGAAC
>RFHG01000246.1 GCA_003696465.1 Gammaproteobacteria bacterium
GGCTTTGCCCTGCTCGAGGCCGACCGCGAGGCCCCGTTCCGTTTCCTTGGCTGCGGCGAGAGCAGCGATGCCTGGCACATGTCCAGTCCGCACCCGGAGGGCGAGGGTGCGGCACGGGCGATGCAAGCAGCCCTGGCAGAGGCCGGGCTTTCGCCGGACGAGATCGACTTCATTCATCTGCATGGCACCGGCACGCAGGCCAACGACCTGGCCGAGGACCGGGCCGTATGCAGGGTGTTCGGAAACCGCATGCCTTGCGCCTCGAGCAAGGGCTTTACCGGGCACACCCTGGGCGCGGCCGGTATCCTGGGCGCTGTCATTGGCCTGCTGGCCATCGAGCAGGGCATCCTGCCTCCAAGCCTGAACACGCGCAGGCTCGACCCTCGACTTGAGGCGCGGTATCAGCTGCAACCCGAAGCCGCACGCGTTCGGCGGGTGTTGGTCAACGCACTGGGCTTTGGCGGCAGCAATGCCAGTCTGGTGCTGGAAGGGGTGGCATCGTGAAGCCGTTGCAGGCGCAGGTGCAGGCCATCGGGTTCTGCGCGCCGGGGCTGGCGGACTGGTCCGCGGCGCAAAACCTGCTGGCAGGTCCGGGGGACTGGGCAGAGCAGGGCGAGCTCCACAAGCTGGCGCCGGCCCTGCTGCCAGCGAACGAGCGGCGCCGGACCACCGTGCTCATTCGCATGGCCCTGCAGGCCGCGCAGGAGGCCGCCGGCGAGGCCGGTGGCCCGCTGCCTGCCGTCTTTGCCAGCTCGGGCGGGGACCTCGAGATCGTCGATCGCATCCTGCAGGCCCTGCAGATGCCGGGGCGGCCCGTCTCGCCCACCCATTTCCACAACTCGGTCCACAACGCGCCAGCCGGCTACTGGTCCATCGCGCGCAAGGATCATGCCCCCTCCACCAGCGTTTCGGCACATGACGCCAGCCTTGCGACCGGCCTGCTCGAGGCCCTTACCTGGCTGGCCGGCGGGGTTTCCGAGGTGTTGCTGGTGGCCTACGATCATCCCGCGCCCCCGACCCTGGCCCCGTTCCGCCCCTTGCTGGCACCCTTTGCCGTGGCCCTGCGGCTGACCGCAGGAGGCGAGGGGCCGGGGCTCTCGGTGCAGGTGGACCGGGGCCGCGAGAGCACGCTCGACCGGCCCTCGCTGGAGGCCCTGCGTCAGGGCAATCCGGCCGCGCGCAGCCTGCCGCTGCTCGAACGCCTGGCCCGCGAATCGTCCGGTACCGTGTACCTGCCCATGCCGGCCGGCCAGTTGCGCGTGGAGGTGGCACCATGAACGGGCCGACACCGGTCGATCATGCCCGCATCGAGGCCCTGATTCCACATGCCGGGCGCATGTGCCTGTTGTACCAGGCACTGGACTGGGACGAGGCGGGCATCCGATGCAGCGCGCTCAGCCACCTGGCCGAGGACAACCCGCTCCGCAATGGCGGGATGCTGGGCATTCTCGCCGGCATCGAGTATGGCGCACAGGCCATGGCCGTCCACGGTGCCCTGCTGGCCGAGTCGCAGGGCGAGCGCCTGCCGCCAGGCTATCTCGCGGCCGTCCGTGATGTGGTCATGCACGCCGAGCGGCTGGACGATGTGCCGGGCATGCTGCAGGTCGAGGCCCGGCGGCTGATGGGTCAGGGCGGCTTGTTGATGTATGCCGTCCGGATCGGGACGGAGGCCGGCACGCCCCTGCTGGAGGGGCGGCTCACGGTAGCAGAACGCGGAGGAGCGCAGACATGAAACGGGCACTGGTCACCGGTGGCAGCGGCGACATCGGCCGGGCGATCTGCCTGCGTCTGGCGGCAGACGGCTACGAGGTGCTGGTGCATGGCGCCAGCCGGCCAGAGCGCGCCGAGGAGGTGGCAGAGGCAATCCGGGCCGCCGGTGGCCATGCCCGGAGCCTGTGCTTCGATGTGACCGACGAGCAGGCCGCCCGCGCGGCCTTGGAGCCGCTGGCCGCCGAGCAGCCTGTCCAGGTGGTGATCCACAATGCGGGCATCCACGACGATGCGCCGCTGGCGGGCATGAACGGCCACCAGTGGCAGCGGGTGATCGATGTCTCGCTCAACGGCTTTCATCATGTGGTGCAGCCCCTGCTGCTGCCGATGATGAGCACGCGCTGGGGGCGTGTCATCGCCATGTCATCGGTGGCGGCAATACTCGGCAACCGGGGGCAGGCCAACTATGCCGCCGCCAAGGCCGGTCTGCATGGCGCGGTCCGCTCGCTTGCACGGGAGCTGGCCTCGCGCGGCATTACTGCCAATGTGGTCGCGCCGGGTATCATCGAGGGCAGCATGACCGAGGGACTGTTCGACCGCGAGCAGATACGCCAAATGGTACCGGCGGCACGCGCCGGGCAGCCGGAAGAGGTGGCCGAACTGGTCGCCTTCCTGGCCTCGGAACGCGCCGGCTACATCAATGGGCAGGTCATCGGCATCAACGGGGGCATGGCCTGATGGAAACGCTGCGGTTCGCAATCGTGATACCGGCCCTGAACGAGGCGGGTACCATCCGCAAGCTGGCCGAGGCCTGTCTGCAACAGGCCGACACGGTCATCGTGGTGGATGACGGCTCCGACGACGGCACGGCCGGGCAGCTCGCCGGGCTTCCGCTGGAGCTTGTTCACCACGAGGTGCCCCGGGGGAAGGGGGCTGCCCTCTGGGCCGGCCTCAACCGGGCCCGCGAGGCGGGCGCGACCCATGCCGTGACCCTGGACGGAGACGGCCAGCATGATCCGGCCGACATTCCCCGCCTGCTGGCGGCTGCCCGTGCCAATCCGCGGGCACTGGTCATCGGCTCCCGCCGCGCCGCGGCCGCGGCCATGCCTGCGGGGCGCAGGCGCGCCAATCGGATTGCCGATTTCTTCATGCACTGGGCCGGGGGGCAGCCGGTGCCGGATTCGCAGTCGGGCTTTCGGGTCTACCCGCTGGCGCTGCTCGACCATTTACATGATCCGGGGCGTTTTCGTGGTGGCTTTGTGTTCGAGAGCTGGGCGGTGATCCGTGCCGGCCGTCACGGAGTGCCCGTGACGGGGGTGGAAATCCCGGCGATCTACCATGCCGGTTTGCGGCCGAGCCATTTCCGTCCCTGGGCCGATATCACGGCCATTACCCTGATGACCACACTGGAGATCGTGCAGCAGGGCTTTGCCCTCAGGGCACTGTGGCAGGCGATCCGGGCGCTCGGACAGAACGGGTCGGACGGCAGCGAAGCGCGGGTCGCCGGGCCATCGGGCGGTGACGGCAGGGGCAGCTGATCCGGGCAGCGGCCGTGTTTTCTGGCGCCTAAGCGGTTGCGTCTTCCCTGCCGGTTTCCTACAGTGTGGTGTGCAGGATCATTCCATGCATCAATGTGCCCTTGTGCACCCGAGGAAACCGTTTCAAGGAGACCCGATCATGACACGTCGCTTGTTTGTTCGTCTTTTGCTGTTGCTGCCCCTGGTTCTGGTACTGGCCGGCTGGCGTACCGCGCCCCTGTACAACCCGGAACCGATTCCGGTGCCGGAAGGGCTCTCGACCAAGGAAGTGCGCAAGGCCATTGTCGACGCCATGATCAAGCGGGGCTGGGGCGTTGCTTCCAAGAAACCGGGCAAGATCGTGGCCGTGCTGCACATCCGCAAGCATACCGCCAAGGTCCTCATTACCTATGACACCAAGGCCGTGGTCATCAAGTACGTCTCCAGCGAAAACCTCAAGTACAAGAAGGAAGAGGACGGTGTCGAGATCATCCACAAGAACTACAATTCGTGGATTCGCAATCTCGCTTCCGACATCCAGAGCAATCTTTCTGCCATGGCCCTGCTGAAGGAATAGCCGCCATTCATTCTGTATACGAAGAGGCCCCGCATTGGCGGGGCCTCTTGCGTCAGGGGACGAAGTCAGTCCTCGGCCGGATGGAATTGCAGCGAAGCGGAGTTGATGCAGTAGCGCAGCCCGGTCGGAGGCGGGCCATCCTCGAACACATGCCCCAGGTGGGCGTCGCAGCGCGCGCAGCGCACCTCGGTGCGGACCATGCCGTGGCTGGTGTCGCGCAGATAGCGAATGGCCGATTCATCCACCGGCGCCCAGTAGCTGGGCCAGCCGCTGCCGGAATCGAATTTCTCTTCCGAGCGGAACAGCGGCGCGTCGCAGCACACGCAGTGGTAGGTTCCGGGTTCATGATGGTCCCAGTAGCGGCCGCTGAAGGGCGGCTCGGTGCCGCACTGGCGCGTGATGCAATAGGTGGCATCGTCGAGCCGATCACGCCAGCCGGCATCGTCCTGTGGCAGATCGTCGGGCGTATCGCTCATGCTCAGTATCTCGGCGAGGTCCAGGCCTTTTCTTCCTGACCCTCGACCACCGGCTTGATGTAGATCTCCACCCGGCGGTTGAGCTGACGCCCGGCCTCGGTTGCATTGCTGGCCCGCGGTTCGGACTCTCCACGGCCCTCCCAGCGCAGACGGGCCGGATCCACGCCGCGGCTGACCAGGTAGTCGTACACCGCCCTGGCGCGGCGCTCCGACAGGCGCTGGTTGTAGTCGGCCGGGCCAATGCTGTCGGTATGGCCGACGATGTGTACCACCGTCCGGTCGTACTTGCGGATGATCCCGGCCAGCTTGTCGAGCGTGTCGCGGAAGGCGGGCTTGATGCGCGCGCTGTCGAAGTCGAAGGACACCTCGCTGTTGAGGTTGAGCTTGAGGGTATCGTCCTTGAGACGTTCGATCTCGATCTCGTGCCGGCGCTGTTCTTCCTCCAGCTCGCGCTTGAACGCGCGCTCCTGTTCGTCCATGTAGTGACCGGTCATGCCGCCGGCAATGGCACCGACGGCGGCGCCGATGAAGCGACCCTTGTCGTGGTCGATCTGGTGGCCGATGACGGCGCCGGCAATGGCACCGACGGCAGCGCCGGTCTTGGCGCGGCGGTCGGGATCGTCTGCTGCACATCCGGCCAGCAGACCGGTGATGACGAGGCAGGCAAGCAGTCTGGTTCGCATCGGACGACTCCTTTTCGGAACATCTCGGTTTCGCCGGGCAGTGTAGCGCAATGGGGCCAGGCTTGTCGCCGGAGGCGATCGCGCTTACCCTCAAAGAGACGAGCATGCCGGGTCGGAGGTTCCGTGGGGGGCAAGATTGTCGAGGTGCACCGTTACGCCAGCTACTATCGGGGCTGGTGCCAGGCCTTCGGCGAATTCGAGCCCGGCGGCGAAGGGCCCTGCTGCAGCTGGCTGTTCGGGGAGGATGCCATTGGCATGGTGGTGGCCGAGTCGCTGCACAGGCCGTTCATGCGTGAGCTGCTGCACCACGGGGAGGAGCCGGAGGTGCGGCTGGAGCCCGAGCGGCTGCACTGCGGGTCGCTGGACCTTGCCATCGAGCCGGGGCCGGACCGGCGCGGCTTCGAGCGGCTGCAGGCGCTCCTGCGCAGTGGCCTCTCGGTGCACATGTACCTGACCAGCCACATCTTCTTTCCCGGCGCGCGCATCGTCACCTTCAGTCCACGCCGGCCGCTCATCATCATGTACAAGGAGATCCAGCCCATGCGGATCTGTCTGCCATCAGGCGAGGAGGGCTGAACATGCTGCCGGAAGCACTCTGCCAGCGTTACATGCACTATGTCTGGGAGCGTGATATCTCGCGCCTGCCGGCCTGGGAGCGCTGGCTGGTGTGGGCGATCCGCATTGCCCATGTGCTGGTTCGGGATCTGGCCTCGGGCGATCTCAATCTGCGTGCCATGAGCCTGGTCTACACCACCCTGCTGTCCATCGTGCCGCTGCTGGCCCTGAGTTTTTCCGTACTCAAGGCATTTGGCGCCCACAACCAGATCCGGCCCATGCTGCTGCAGGCGCTGGCACCGCTGGGCGAAAAGGGGGTGGAGATCACCGACCGCGTCATCGAGTTCGTCAACAACATCAAGGTGGGCGTGCTGGGTGCGCTGGGTCTGGTGCTGCTGTTCTATACCGTGATCTCGCTGATGCAGAAGATCGAGGACAACTTCAACTTCATCTGGCGCGTCCATCGTCGCCGCAGCCTGGCGCGCCGCTTCAGCGACTATCTCAGCGTCATCATCTTCGCGCCGGTGCTGGTCTTCGCTGCCATGGCGCTCAGCACGGCCGCCCTGCACACCGATCTGGTGCAGACCCTGATGCAGGTCGAGCCACTCGGGGTCCTGATCCGCCTGTTTACCGACTTGCTGCCCTTCCTGCTGGTCATCGCGGCCTTTACCTTTGTCTATGTCTTCATACCCAACACGCGGGTGCAACTCCATGCCGCCCTGGGCGGCGCGATTGTGGCCGGCGTGTTGTGGCAGTTTACTGGCTGGGTGTTTGCCGCCTTTGTCGTCGGCTCGGCGAAATACGCGGCCATCTATTCCGCCTTCGCCACGCTGATTCTCTTCATGATCTGGCTCTACGCCGGCTGGCTGATCTTGCTGCTGGGCTCGAGTATTGCCTTCTACCTGCAGAATCCGCGCTTCATCACGCCTACCGTGCAGCGCCTGCTGGTGCTCAGCAACCGGATGAAGGAACAGCTGGCCCTGGCCATCATGGCGGTGATCGGGGTGCACTACTACGAGCGCCGCCGGCCCTGCGATATCGAGTGCCTGGCAGGCGAACTGGGCGCAGCAGGCGAGCTGGTGGAGCCAGTGGTGAACCTGCTCGAGGACAAGGGCTTCATCGAGGAAGTGGAGGAACCGGACGGCTGTTACCTGCCTGCAGTGCCGCTTGATGCCACGCCGGTCGGCGAGCTCTTGGATGCGGTGCGCAGTGCGGAAGAGGGGGGTCAGTCTGGAGCTGGGGCAGCTGCAGGCCCCGCCGGCGGTGGCCCGGACCATGGACGAGGTCGAGGCGGCCCTGCAGGAAGTGGTGGCCGGACGCATGCTGCGCGATCTCCTTCCCCCTGCCAGTGTGGGGCAGCATGCGGAACCGGTGGCGCCAGCTGTCGGGCAAACGGAACCTGCAGCGAAGGATGATTCCGGCGCTGCTGCCTGAAGCCGCTGTGCGGACCGCATTTACAGTTGCAGCACGAGGTAGGCGCAGAGCAGCACGCCAAGCAGGCCGCTGGCAATGGTGGCGAACAGCCCGTAACGGCTGTGGTAGCCCGGCAGCTTCTGGTCTTCCGGCAGCTGCTCGATGACCCGCCGGTGACTCCAGGCCGCAGCCAGCGAGAGGGCACTGCCGGCGAGGATGAAGGCCAGCCCGACGACGAAGGAGAAGATGCGCCCGCCCTCGGTGCCCTGCCCGAATTCCTCCAGCAGCAGGCCGAAGCGCTCGATCAGGAAGCCAAAGGCCATCAGCGACAGGCCGGTGCGCAGCCAGGCCAGCAGGGTACGTTCGGCGGCAAACTGGATGCGCGGGTCGTGGTTCATGTTCAGTCTCCGAGAATGCAGCGGTTGCGCCCGTCCTGTTTGGCACGGTAGAGCGCGGCGTCGGCGCGGGCATAGAGGCGCTCGATGTCATCCCCCTCCCGGTAGGCGGCCAGGCCGCAGGACAGGGTGACCGGCACCGATTGCTTGCGGTAGTGGAAGTGGGCCTGTTCCACGGCCTGGCGCAGCTTGTCGGCCACGCCCAGGGCATCCTCTGCCGTGGTCTCCGGCAGCACCAGCATGAATTCCTCGCCGCCGAAGCGGGCAAGGAAGTCGCTGGCCCGCGTCTTCTTGCGGAACAGGTCGGCCAGGATCTGCAGCACCCGGTCTCCGGCCGGGTGACCGAAGCGGTCGTTGATCTGCTTGAAGTGGTCGATGTCGAGAATGGCCAGGGTCAGCGGGCGGCCATGACGCTCGGCGCGGGCCAGCTCGGCCTGCATGCGCTCCTCCCAGGCCATGCGATTGGGCAGGCCCGTGAGCGCATCGCGCATGGCCAGCCTGCGGGCTGCCTCCAGCTTCTCGTGCAGACCGGTGGCCTCGGCCCGAAAGGTGTCGAGCTGGGCGGCCAGTTGTTCGTTTTCCTCGCGCAGGCGCTGCTCCCGTTCGTTCTCCATCTGCCGCCAGTCCTGCATGTGGTGCTGGATGTGCTCGAGGCGCTGGCGGATGGCCTGCTTGAGTGCCTCCAGTTCATCTGCCTCGCGTACCGAGGCCTGCATGCCCTCGACTTCGCCGCTGACGCGACGGTCGAAATCGTGCCTGCGTGCCACCATGTCCTGGTGAGCCTGCATGCTGTCGGCCAGGGTGGCGTCGATCTCGCCCAGGCGCGCGGTCAGGTCGGCCAGGAAGCGCTCGATCTCGTCTTTCTCCTCTTGCACCGCATGGCGCGCCCGTGCCACCAGGCTGGCCAGATCGGCAATGCTGCGTGACAGAGAGCTGCGGGTGAGGTCGCCAGCCAGCCGTTCCTTGAGCCGTGCGACCTCATCGGACAGGGATTCCGGCAGGTCGAGCCGTTCCAGCAGCTCGAGCAGCACCTCGTTGGGCGGTTCGCTGGCGGGGGTCATGAGTTCGGCCAGCCAGGCATCGAGCTCGCCACTCCACTGTTCCAGTGCCTCGCGGCTCTGCAGGCCGCGGGCACGGCGGATCAGGGCATCGCGCCGCGCGCGCTGGTCATCGGGTACCTGCAGATGAGAAAGGGCCAGGGCCAGGGCCTCGCCGGCAGCGGCCAGGCACGTCTCGTCCGTGCCGCTGTCGTCACCGGTACCGAACAGGCGACGAAACAGGCCGGTAGGGGGTTCGGCAGGCTCGGCCGGGCCCGGGGCCCCGGCTTCCCTTGCAGCCTCGGCCAGCCAGTCGAGGCTTTCCTGCATGAGGCGGGCAAAGTCCTCGACGAGTTGTTCGGCAACGGCATCGCTTTCGGCCCGGGCCAGGCGCTTGTTCAGATCCCGCCCCTTGCGGCGCAGGCCCTGTGGCAGCTCGATGCGGTCCAGGATCTTGCTCAGCGCGGTGCTCGGGGTCAGGCGCCGGGCCTCGCTCTTGCGCCGTTCGTCGAGGCGCAGGATGGCGGCATTGATCGCCTCCAGATGCCCGCCGAGGCGGGCAGCGGGAGCCTTGCGGCGCAGGTCGTTGCGCAGGCGATCGAGGGTCTTGTTGAGCTGATCGTCACTGGTATCGGCGGCCAGGGTCAGGCGCGAGGCGAGCTGGCGCAGCACCTGTTCGAGTTCTGCCCAGCGCTGCTCCTTGGCCTCCAGTTCCTCGAGGCTGTCGAAGTACTTTTTCTTCCAGTGTGCTTCCTGGTCCGCCGCCATGGCCCTGTCCATACAGAATTTCCTTCATAGTGTATGCTTTTCAGGGGAGGGGCCCAAGCATGGGCCAAAGCCAGGATGCGGGGGCATCATGAGTCTGATCGACGAGCTGAAAAGGCAGGCCGAGGAGAAGGCCCGACAGCAGCAGGCCGCGAGTGGAACGGCAGAGGGCAGCCAGACCCGCAGGCTCGAAGTGCTGCGGCCCTGGATGGCGCGTATCCAGGGCTGGCTGGAGCAGTTCGTGGACGCGCTCAATGCCCTGGGCGAGGAACAGACGGCCCGTTTCGAGATTCCCGGCATGGGGCCCATCGAGGGTCTGCACCAGGGGCATTACGCCTTTCAGCTCGGGCAGGCGAAGGGTGAGCTGCCGCCGCCACTGCATCTGATGTTCACCCTGGCCGGACAGGGGCATCCGGACTTCCTGCTCGACAATCCCGTTGCTGCAGAAAAGCGGGTGGAGGAGCTGCGTGCAGCCGGCCTGCACATTCACGGCCTGCGCCGGCGCCGGGCGCCAGACGGCAGCGAGCAGCTGCAGCTGACCCTGAGCCCGGAGATTCCGGTGCGCTTCACCTTCCGCGTGCCGGAACACCTGCAGTACATCGAGCTGGTGGAACGCAATTTCGAGCAGCCCGGCGAACGGGTCCATGTCATTCGTCCGGAGCGGCTGAACGAACAGCTGCTGGACGATTTTGGCCGCTATGTCCTGCGCGAACAGGCCTTCTTTCTGCGCGAACAGGTACCGCTGGAGGTGCGCCAGAAACTGCGCGAGCGCATCGAGCGGGAAAAGCGCGAACGGGAACGGAGCAGCGCGGGCAGCGGAGCACGCCCGCTCGGCAAGGGGCTGCGCGCGCGCATGCGCGGGCTGTTCCGGCGCGAGCCCGAGCTGTGTTTCGAATATCAGGGCGAGGAGCATTGCCTGCGGCCGGAAGACACCCCGTGGACCGTGGGCCGCAGCCCGGACAGCGGCCTGCAGGTGGTGGCGCCTCATGTCTCGCGCCGGCACTTCACCATCCGCTATGAGGGCAATCGCTTCCTGCTCGTGGACGAGAGCCGCAACGGCACCTTCATTCGCCCCTATGACGGGCGCGAGCTGCTGATCCGGCACGATACCGTGGCGCTCACCGGCAAGGGCTTCCTGTGTCCCGGGGCACCGGCCTCGGAGGACCAGGAGCATCTCATCCACTACCGTAGCGAGGAGTAGGCGCGCGCCTCGTTTGCGCGGGGGCAGTCGTCAGGTATGCGCCCGTGCAGCCTCGGTGCCCGGCAACGGGCGCTGCTTCAGGCTGCCGGCAGTGCGTGACTCAGTCTGCGCTGCCCCGTCCCGGGGCCGGTGCGAGCACCTCCCGGGTCTCTTTCTCGCCCATCTCCAGACCGTGTTGCCAGGCCTTGCCCCAGGGCATGAGTTCGTGGCCGCTGATGATGTCCTCGGCATCGACCCGTTGCATGCGGTCGCCGAAGTAGGGAGCATAGCCCAGTGCGTCCAGGGCCCGCAGGATGCCGTAGGCGTAGCCGCGGTTGTACCAGAGCTGGGCATCATCGGGCCGCTCGAGGAAGCCTTCGCTTTCGGCGTACAGCCGCTCGGCGATGGCGAGCAGTTCGTCGAGCAGGGCCCGGTGCCGCCCGGGCAGTCGCATTGCATTCATTGGCTTTCTCCGTCGATCGCGCGCAGCAGTTGCTCGAGCCCCGCTGCCTGCTGCGGATCGGTCGTCTGTTCCAGACGCCACTGCACGGCGGCATGCAGGGTGGCGCGCATGCGGCGTGGATAGTGCAGCACCTCGGTGCCCTGCTGCAATGCCTGTTCCAGTCGGCCGGCCAGATCCAGCAGGTGCTCGCGCGCGGCCTGGCTGCAGGGGCTGCCGCCAGGCGGGTGGGCCGCATCGGCATAGGCCCGCAATACCTGCGGCAGCAGGGTCAGGGTTTGGGCAGGGGCACGGATGCTGCGTTCGCCAGCCATGTCGCGCCTCAGTCCCCGCAGTGTCCTACCGAACCGGCGGGGCAACGCCGGCGGTCGACCCAGAGGGCGGAATCGAGTCGCGCCCGGTCGAGGCGTGTGCCGTCGAGTCGGGCATCGACGAGGCTCGCCTGTTCCAGCCGTGCGCGGCTGAGATCGGCACCGGAGAGCTGGGCGCGGTCGAGCCGTGCTCGGGTCAGGTCGGCCTCGATGAGCAGGGCATATTCCAGAATGGCGTCCGACAGGTCGGCGCCGGTCAGTCGTGCATGGGAGAGGTTGGCATCGGTCAGGTCCGCCTTGCTCAGGCGTGCCTCCGCAAGGTCGGCATGCTGCAGGGAGGCGCTGTCGAGACGGGCCTTGTACAACCGGGCCTGGGGCAGCCGGGCATGATCCAGCCGGGCATGCGCCAGATTGGCCACATCCAGCACGCTGCGCGAGAGGTCGGCCTGTTCGAGGTCGGCACGCGACAGATTGGCGCCGCCCAGACGGGCCCCGTCGAGGCGGGCACGGCGCAGCGAGGCCCCTTCGAGGTTGCTGAATTTCAGATCGGCGCCACTGAGACGGGCGTTGTCGAGCCGGGCGCCCTGCAGCCGGCTCTCCCGGATGACTGCGCCCCGCAGATCGGCCCCGGCAAGATCCCGCCCCTGCAGGTCGCAGCCGATCCAGATGACCCCCCGGGCAGGCGGATCGGTGCACTCGGCCCGGGCCAGAGGGGTCAGAGCGAGGCTCAGCAGAAGGACAAGGAGGGTTGGCCGGTACATGGCGCGAACATACCACAATCACGGGCGCGCAGGGGGGCTGCAGCAGCCCGACCGTTACGCGATCTGCCCCATCCGGCCAGTGCGCCAGTCTTCGACCGCCTGGCGCAGTTCCTGCGGGTAGTTCATGACAAACGGGCCGCCACGGGCAATCGGCTCGCCAATGGGGCGGGCCGCGGCGATCAGCAGCATGGCGTCCTCGAGCGCGGTGCCGGCCAGCCGCGGGCAATGCCGAAACAGGGCCAGTTGCCCGGTCCGGAGTATGGTCCCGTCATCGAGTTGCAGGCGCCCTTCGCCGACATGCAGCAGGGCATGGTGCCGGGTGTGGCCGAGCGGCAGGTCGAGTCGTGCGCCGGCCGGCAGCGAGACATCGGTCAGGAACAGTTCCTGCCCCGCCTTGTCCAGGGGGCCCTCATGGTCCCTGAATCGGCCGGCGATCAGACGCAGCCGGCCACCACCTTCCAGCGGCAGCTGCGGTATGTCGGCAGCGGGGATGTCGCGCCACTCGGGTGCATCCATCTTGTGTGCCGCCGGCAGGTTGAACCACAGCTGGTAGCCCCACAGGCGGCCCTCTTCCGGTGCCGGCATTTCCTCGTGCACGATCCCGCCCCCGGCCTTCATCCATTGCACGCCCCCGCTGCCGATGGCGCCCTCGTTGCCCAGGCTGTCGCGATGCCGGAAGCCGCCGTGTCGCATGATGGTGATGGTCTGAAAGCCCCGGTGGGGATGCGGGGGAAAGCCTTCGATATAATCCGCGGGTCGGTCGGAGCGAATCTCGTCGAGCAGCAGGAAGGGGTCGAAGTCCTCGCGCTCGGGCAGGCCGAGGCTGCGTTGCAGTTGCACGCCGGCCCCGTCGGTCACGGTTTGGGCCTCGATGATCTGCAGCGGCTGGCAGGATGTTTCACTCATGCATCGAGTATAGGACGGCAACGATGGATCCGGGACGCACGGGCAAGATCATGATCGCCATGGGCTGGCTGCTGGCACTGGCCGTGCTGGCCTGGTGGTTCCAGGGCCGGCTGGATGCCCAGCGCAATCCCAATCGCCAGCCTCAGGTCGTGCAGCAGGGTGACGTTCCGGTGCTGGTGCTCAAGCGCAACCGACAGGGGCACTATGTGGCCAGCGGCACGATCAACGGCATGGAGGTGGAATTCCTGCTCGATACGGGTGCTACCGATGTGGCCGTGCCGGAGTCCGTTGCACGCCGTGCCGGCCTCGATCGGGGCGCGCCCATGCGTTTTCTCACCGCCAACGGGGTGGCAGAGGGCTGGTCCACGCGTATCGGGCAGTTGTCACTGGGGCCGATACGGCTTGAGGACGTACGCGCCAGTATCAATCCGGCCATGCACGGGGATCAGGTGTTGCTCGGCATGAGTTTTCTGCGTCATCTGGATTTCGAGCAGCGCGGCGATCGTCTCCTGCTGCGGCCACGCACCCCCTGAACCCGCTGTGCAACGTGTTCTTCGTCACAGAGCCGGCGAGAGCTGGCTCACAGATCGTGCTGGTCACGGCAAAAGGGGCGTCCGAGTGTTAAGTCGCTCACAGTGCATGCCCCTTTTGCTGCCTAGTCTCGCCTCCTGTCATGCAAAGGGGAGGATGCAACATGTGGGCAAGGACTCGAATCGTGATGATGCTGGCAGCCCTGAGCGGATTGCCGGCGGGTGCCATGGCCGACGACATGGCCCTGCGCGAGCTGCAGCAGGCGGTGGATCATGCCCAGCGCAGTCTCGACGGGACGGCAAGCCGTCTGGCACTGCTGGTGGCGGAATACGATGCCGGCGCACTGGAGGAGCCGTCTTCGACGGCGGCCCCTGCAGCAGGTGAGTCCGTGCCGGCCGGCGCCGGAAAGGTACCGGCGGCAGGCGGTGTTGTGACGCGCCATCAGTTCACCAGTGATGTGGCCGTGCGTGAACCGGTGGATCGGCTGGAGCGGATTTCTGCCGCCGCGGGCCGCGTGTTCTATTTCACCGAACTGAGCGGCCTCGAAGGGCAGCGCATTCGCCATCGCTGGCTGTATCGGGGGGAGGTGATGGCCGAAGTCCCCTTCGAGGTGCGGGGGCCGCGCTGGCGTGTGAAGTCGAGCAAGAATCTGCTGCCGGAGTGGCAGGGAGAGTGGACGGTCGAGGTCGTGGACGAGGCCGGGCGGGTGCTGGCGCGAGACCGGTTGCAGGTCGATGCCCCTGCCGGCTGAGCCCGGACACGGGACGCGGCAATTCGCCTGTGCTATAGTGAGCGGGACGAACGCCATGAAGGCACGTAAATCACGTACTTTCGTACAAGGTTCTCGTATTTTCAAGGCGTTCAGTGTGCGCCAATTCACAAAATCGAGGCATGGCGCATGCCCCGGTTCCGGAACCGGGCTAGATTACGGGTTATCCAAAGCCGAATTTTACGGGGTGAGCACAATGGAAAGCCGCACCTACATCATTGGCCGCAGCCGCACCTGCGACCTGCGGCTCACCGACCCCACGGTGAGCGGGCGCCATGCCGAGCTGCTGCTGCTCGACGGCAGCATTCACCTGGCCGACCTGGGGTCGACCAATGGCACCTATGTGCTGACCGACCAGGGCTTCAAGCCCTTCAGGGAAGGCTATGTGAAGCCGGAGCAGAAGATTGCCTTCGGCCACTATGTCTGTTCCGTCCTGCAGCTGTTGCAGATGCTGCAGGCCCAGGAGGGCGAGGGTACGGGGCAGGCCACCGCCTGACGAGCGCGCCGGGCGCGTGTTCCATTTCCTTCTGCGTGGTATCTGGCGGCTCCTGCTGGGTATCGACTTCCTGTTCTTCACCCTGTTCATGTGGCTGCTTGCCTGGCTGCCGGGCCTGGCCGGCAGCCGGCTCTACTTTCTGCTCTTCCGCCGCTGGTGCATGAGTTTCGTGCGTGCGCTGGGCGTGGATCTGCGCCTGCACCAGCACTACCCGGACCGCCTGCCCGAGCGTTATATCCTCATTGCCAACCATCCCTCCGCGTTCGAGGACATCGGCATCCCGGCCCTGTTTCCGGTGCATTCGCTGGCCAAGGCCGAGGTGGCGCAGTGGTGGGTCGTGGGCCGGATCAGCCGGGCCGCGGGCACGCTGTACGTACATCGGGAAGACAAGGACTCGCGCCGGCGTGCGGTGGAAGACCTGGTGGCCGAACTGGAGCGGGGCCGAAGTGTGGCCTTGTACCCCGAGGGTGGCTGCAAGGGGCGCCGCGTGCATCCCTTTCGTTATGGAGCCTTCGAGGTCAGCCTGCGTACCGGTGTGCCCATCGTGCCCGTATTTCTTCACTACGAAATGCAGGAAACCTTCGAGTGGAAAGACCAGCACCTGCTGGTCAAGATCTGGCAATTTCTTACCGCGCAGAACCCGCGTGCCAATTATCATGTGCACGCCCCGATCGAACCGCGCGGTTTTGCCGACAAGGCCGCCTATGCCGAGGCCGTGCACCGCCGCTATCTGGAGTGGCAGGAACGATATCTGGACTGAAATGCCGCGTTATTTCCTAATATTCGGTTTTGCTGTTTGAAGCGGCACGCCCATGACGATAAAGTGACATCCGGCCGGCAACACACGATAACCAACGCCGGCACATAACGATAACAACGATTTGCGAATCCGACGGGCGCCTGGACGTCCGCACCGCAACTGCTGCCACTGCCGGAGGAATGCGTGTCCATCGAGGGCTACATACGCCTGCTGCTGGGTCACAGACGCCTGATTGCTGCCACCCTGCTGGGACTGGTGCTGCTTGCCTCGCTGGGCATGGAGCGGCTGCGCATCACCACCGATCACCGCGTCTTCTTTGACCACGACAACCCCTATCTTGCCGAGCTGGAGCGCATCGAGGCACGCTACGCGCGTGAGCGCAGCCTGCTGTTCCTGGTGCATCCCAGGGCCGGTGGGCTCGATCATGTGGCCCCCCTGCAGGCCATTGCCCGCCTGACCGAACGGGCCTGGTACCTGCCCTGGGCGCACCGGGTCGATTCGCTGGCCAATTTCCAGTACAGCCGTGCCGTGGGCGACGAGCTGGTGGTGGCACCCTTGTACGGCGACACGGTCAGCGAGGCCGAGGCGCGCCGGGTGGTGCGTCTTGCACGCAAGGACCCGCTGCTTGCCAATCGACTGGTGTCGGAGGATGGCCGGCTGGCCCTGGTGCTGGTCTCGCTGCACCTGCCCCAGGGCGCCTCGGCCGCGGAAGTGGAGCGGGTGATGGAGGCGGCGCGGCGGCTGCAGGATTCGGTTCAGGCGGACTTCCCGGGACAGCAGGTGCGCATCAGCGGGGGGGTGGCCATGAGCGAGGCCTTCTATGATGCCGCCGTGCATGACCTGGCCGTGCTCGGCCCCCTCATGCTCGGCCTCATTGCCCTGCTGCTGTTGCGCATGCTCTGTTCCTGGACCGGCACGCTCGCCGCCCTGGTGGTGATGGCGGCTGCGGTGGCGGCCACCTGTGGCCTGGCCGGCTGGTTCGGTGTGGTGCTGTCGCCGGTCTCGGCCACCCTGCCGGTCATCGTCCTTACCCTGGCGGTGGCCAACAGTGTCCATCTTTTGTGCCAGTACCAGTATGCGCTGTGCCATGACCAGGATCGCGACCAGGCGATGGCGGCCAGCCTGCGCGCCAACCTGCTCCCCATGCTGCTGGCTGCAGGTACCACCATTCTCGGTTTTCTCAGCATGAATTTCAGTGATGCGCCGCCGTTTCGTGATCTGGGCAATCTGGTGGCACTGGGCATGGCCGTGGTGCTGGTGCTGGCACTGACCCTGTTGCCGGCCCTGGTGACCCTGGCGCCGGCGCGGCGGCGGCGCAGCAAGACCCGTTGCAACCTGCTGATGGAACGGCTCGGTCAGTGGGTGGTGGCACACCGGCGCGCGCTGCTTCCGGCCATGCTGGGGCTGGGGGCGGGGCTGTCGCTGCTGGCCCCGCTCAACCGCATCGACGACCAGTTCATCGAGTATTTCGATGCCGATGTGCCGTTCCGCCAGAATGCCGCGCTCATGGCACGCCACCTGGCGGGACAGACCGAGTTGACCCTCTCCATCGACAGCAGTCGCTCCTCGGGCATCAACGATCCCGACTTCCTGGCCCTGCTCGGGCGCTTCCATGACTGGCTCGCTAGCCAGCCGGAGGTGCGATCGGTCGACAGTGTGGTCCCGATCCTGCGGCGTCTGTCGCAGAACCTGCATCAGGACCGGGCAGAAGACTATCGACTGCCCGACAGCGAGCAACTGGCAGCGCAGTATCTGCTGCTCTACGAGCTGTCCCTGCCCGAGGGGCTTTCGCTCAACGACCGCATTGATGTCGACCGCCGTGCCACGCGGCTGCGGCTGATGCTGGTGGATCTGGACAGCAGCGATCTGCTGGCCCTGGAACAGCGCATTCGGCACTGGTGGGCGGGGCGTGCGCCTGCCGACTGGACCCTGTCGGTGGTGGGCAGCTCGCTCATGTTTGCCCGCATCAGCGAACGCAATGTGCCGCCCATGCTGTTCAGCGCCTTTGCCGCGCTGGCCCTCATTTCGCTGCTCATCGCGCTGGTCTTCCGGTCGCCGGTGCTGGGGCTTGTCAGCCTGGTGCCCAACCTGCTGCCGCCGCTGATGGCTCTGGGGCTGTGGGGGCTGCTGGTCGGCGAGATCAATCTCGCGATTGCCGTGGTCGGCAGCATGACCATCGGCCTGATCGTGGACGATACGGTCCACTTCCTGTGCAAGTTCCGCCGGGCACGCCGGGTGCTCGGGCTGGGGCCGGAGGATGCGGTGCGGCATGCCTTCGCCAACACCGGCACCGCGTTGTGGATCACGACCGTGGTCCTCAGCGTGGGCTTCATGGTGTTCCTGTTCTCGCCGTTTACCGTCAATGCCCAGATCGGGCTGCTGTCGGCCATCACCATCATCTGCGCGTTGCTGGCCGACTTCCTGCTGCTGCCACCGTTGCTGATTCGCATCGAACAGCGCAGGCCTGCCACGGAGATCATTCATGCAACCTGAGTACGTTTCCATTCATTCACGTGCCGGACGCGCGTGTTCCCGGCTGTTGAGTGCCGTGCTGCTGCTGGTCGCGTTGCCCGTGCTGGCGGGACAACAGTCGCCGCAGCCCGGTGCCGAACTGGAGCGGCTGGCCCGCGAGGGCGGCCTGCCGCCGGAGGAGCTTGGACGGCGCATCGCCCAGGCGGCCTGGGACCGCGACCGCGGCTTTGGTGACTTCAGTGCCCGCATCACGCTCTATCTGCGCCGGCCCGATGGCCGCGTTGTCACCCGCAAGCTGCGTACCTGGACCCTGGAGACCCCGAGTGGAGACAAGAGTATCTCGGTGTTCGACGCTCCGGCCGATGTCAAGCGCTTTGCCCGCCTGACCTGGGCGCACGAGGACGGTCAGGACGACCAGTGGCTCTACATCCCCAAGCACAACCGGGTGAAGCGGCTCTCGCATGCCAATGACGCATCGCCCTTCATGGGTACCGAATACGCCAACGAAGACCTGGGTTCGCAGCGCCCGGAGGAGGTCGGCAGTTTTACCTACCGGTTCCTGCGACTGGACCGCTGCGGGCCACAGGAGCAGGCCCGCGACCTGACCTGTTTCGTGGTCGAGCGGCGACCGGTCAATCCCTATTCCGGTTATTCGAAACAGGTGGTCTGGATTGATACCCGGGCCTTCCGCCTGTGGCGGGTGGACTACTACGACCGCAAGGGAAAGCTGCTCAAGACCCAGTGGTTCAATCGCTACCAGCAGTTCCGGGACAGGTACTGGCGGCCGATGGACATGCTCATGGTCAATCACCGTACCGGCAACAGTACCCGGGTGATCTGGAGCGACTACCGCTTCGGCAACGGCTTCAGCGAACGTGACTTCACACCTGAAAACCTGCTCCATGTGAGGTGACATCGATGCGCAAGATGTTATTCCTGCTGTTGCTGGCAGTGACCGCGCTGCCTGCACTGGCCCAGGACGAGGCGGCCCGCGAGGGCCTGCGCATTGCCCGCGAAATGGATCGCAGGGCCAGCGGTTTCGGCAACCTCAGTGCCGAACTGGTGATGGTGCTGATGGACCGCAGCGGGCGCAAGAGTCTGCGCCAGCTGCGCAATCTGGTGCGCGAGCGGCCCGATGACGGCGACCTGAGCCTGATGGTGTTCGAGCAGCCGGCCGACGTCCGGGGCACGCGCCTGCTGGTGCATGCGCACAAGGACCGCGACGACGACGAATGGATCTACCTCCCCGCCCTGAGGCGCGTGAAGCGCATTTCGGCAGCCGGCAAGACCTCCTCCTTCATGGGCAGTGAGTTCACCTACGAGGATCTCGGCGCCCAGGAGGTGGAAAAGTTCGATCACCGCCTGCTGCGTACCGAGCCCTGCGGGGTCGACGACCTGCAGTGCTTCGTCAACGAGCGCCGGCCGCGACTGGCCGGCAGTGGCTACTCGCGCCAGGTACTGTGGATCGACCAGCAGGAATATCGTCCCTGGCGCATCGACTACTACGATCGCAAGGGCGAGCTGCTCAAGACCCTGCTGCTGCGCGACTATCACCGCTACCTCGATCACTACTGGCGTGCCCACCGCATGCTGATGAAGAACCACCAGACCGGCAAGAGCACGCTGCTGCTGTGGAAGTCGTTCCGGTTCGGCAATGAATTCCCGCCGGATACCTTCGACCCGAAACGGCTTGCCAGCGGCCACTGATCCTGCCCAACCCAAAAAGACAACAACACCATGAAACACTGCCGAATTCCCTTGCTGCCTTGCCTGGCCCGGAGCGTGCTCCCGAATCGGGAACAAGCGGAGGCCTGCAGCCGCTACCGCCCGGTTGCCGTGCTGCGGTTCGCACTGGCCCTGTGTCTGGCCCTGGGGCCTGCCGTGTCGCCTGCGGCCGGGGCCGACCCAATGAGCGATGCCGAGGCCCTGCTGGCGCTCGATCCGGCCGCGCTGGAGGCCGAAGTGGGCAACATGGAGGCCGACCCCTGGTCGGGCTTCGTGGCCGGCGGGCTGCGCCGCATCGACATCGACCAGGCCGGAACCGGGGTGGTGAGCCGCGATGCCTTCATGCTGCTGCAACCGGAGTATTACCGTACCCTGGGGGACCGGCAGTCGGTACAGGCCGTGGCCTATCTGCGCAGCGCCGGCGGTGATGCCCGCTATACCATTGCCGACCTGCGCGAGGCCTGGTGGGAAGGAAGCCCGGGCCGGGTCACGCTGCGCGTCGGGGTGGATCGCGTGTTCTGGGGTGTGACCGAGTCGCAGAACCTGGTGGACATCATCAACCAGCGTGACCTGGCTGCCGACATCGACGGCGACGAGAAGCTGGGGCAGCCCATGGTCAAGCTGTCGTTCGATCTGGCCGGCGGCAGCCTGTCGGCCTACTGGTTGCCGCTGTTTCGGGAGCGGCGCTTCCCGGCAAGGGGCGACAGCCTGTCCACCTTTCCGGCCATCGCCGAATCGCAGGCCGAATACGAGTCCGGCCGGGGGCGCCATCATCAGGACTTCGCCCTGCGCTGGTCCAGTACCCGCGGCCAGTGGGACATCGGGCTCAGCCTGTTCCGGGGCACCGACCGGCAGCCGCAACTGCTGCTCAATCCGGCCGATGGCGGGCAGACCCTGATTCCGCGCTACCTGCTGCTCGACCAGGCCGGCCTCGACCTGCAATGGACCCACGGCAGCTGGCTGCTCAAGCTGGAGGCGGTGCGCCGCTGGCAAAGCAGCGGCGACTACTGGGCCACGGTGGGCGGATTCGAATACCTTTGGCCGAGTGTTTTCGGCAGCAACATCGACGCCCACCTCATCGGCGAACACCTGTACGACAGCCGCAAGGAGCGGGCCGTCACCCCCTTCCAGCACGATGTCATGATCGGTGCGCGGCTGGAGTTCAATGATGTGCAGGGTACTCAGCTCACTGCCGGCCTGATCGAGGACCAGCACCAGCCGGCGCGCTCTTGGCGGCTCGACCTCTCGCGCCGGCTGCTGCAGGACTGGCGCATCCAGCTCAAGTGGCGGCGCTACGAGCGCATCCCGCCGCAGGAGCAGCTCTTTGGTGTACGGGGTGTCAACTACCTCGAAGCCAGCCTGCGCTATTACTTCTGACGCTGGCAGCCTGGCAGGGCTGCCGGTATCATCCGCGCATGACTTCCCGCCCGCGCGCCATACTCGGTGTCGATACCGGTGGCACCTTCACCGACTTCGTGCTGCTCGACGCGCACGGCCTGCGCGTGCACAAGGTGCTGTCCACGCCGGAGGCACCCGAGCGCGCGATCCTGCAGGGGATCGAGGCCCTCGGGCTCGAGCCCGACACGGACCTGCTGGTGGTGCACGGCTCCACCGTGGCCACCAATGCGGTGCTGGAGGGCAAGGGGGTGCGCACCGCCTACATCACCAATCGCGGGCTGGCCGATGTCCTGACCATCGGCCGCCAGGCCCGCCGCGCGCTGTACAACCTTCAGCCACCGCCGGAACGGCCCCCGGTGCCGCCGGAACTGTGCCTGGAGACCGGCGGCCGGCTGGGTGCCGATGGCAGTGTGGTCGAGCCGCTCGAGGGCGGCGACCTGTGCAGCCTGAAGACGGCACTGGCACGCCTCAAGCCGCAGGCAGTGGCCATCAACCTGCTGTTCTCGTGGCTCGACGACCGCTTCGAGCGCATGATCGAGGCGGTGGTGCCCGACGGCGTGTTCGTCAGCCGCAGCTCGGCCGTGCTGCCCGAGTTGCGCGAATACGAACGCGGCATGGCGACCTGGCTCAATGCCTGGGTGGGTCCGCTGATGGAGGGCTATCTGCAGCGCCTGGCCACGGCCCTGGCCCCGGCCCGCCTGGTGGTGATGCAGAGCCATGGCGGGACCATCGAGGCGGCCCGTGCCGGGCGAGAGGCGGTGCGCCTGTTGCTGTCGGGCCCGGCCGGTGGGCTGCAGGGGGCGCGTTTCGTGGCCGGCCTTGCAGGCCATGAGCGGCTGCTCACCTTCGACATGGGGGGCACCTCCACCGATGTGGCCCTGATCGACGGCGAGATCCGGCTCACCGGCGAAGGGCACATCGACCGTTATCCCGTGGCCGTGCCCATGGTGGACATGCATACCATTGGCGCGGGCGGCGGTTCCATCGCTCGCCTCGATGATGCCGGCATGCTGCAGGTGGGGCCGGAATCCGCCGGTGCCAGTCCCGGCCCGGCCTGTTACGGCCAGGGCGGGCAGGAGCCGACCGTCACCGATGCCAATCTGCTGCTCGGCCGGCTGCCGCACAGTACCCGCCTCGGCGGCGGCATGCCGGTGCAGCCCGAGCGCGCCCGGGCGGCCATCGAACCGCTGGCCGAGGCCATGGGGCTGAGCCCGGAGGCCGCGGCCGAGGGCATCATTGCCATTGCCAACGACCACATGGCCCAGGCGCTGCGGGTGATCTCGGTCCAGCGCGGCCTCGATCCGGCCGATTACACCCTGGTCAGCTTCGGCGGTGCCGGCGGTCTGCACGTCTGCGCCCTGGCCGAGGCCCTGGGCATGGACCGGGCCCTGGTACCCATCCATGCCGGCGTGCTCTCGGCGCTGGGCATGCTGGTGGCGCGGCCCTCGCGCGAGCGCACCCAGACCTGGCAGGTGCCCATCGCCGAGTGCGATGCGGCAGAAGTGGCACGGCGGCTCGGGGAGATGGCCGCGGCGGCCGCCGCCGAGCTGCGTGCCGAAGGCGCGGAACGGATCCGGGAGCGGCTGCGCGTGGATCTGCGTTATGCCGGGCAATCCAGCACCCTGACCCTGCCCTGGAGCGGGCTGGAGGATACGGTCGAGGCCTTCCACGAGGCCCACCGGCGCCAGTACGGGCATCGGCTCGACATGCCGGTGGAGCTCGTCAACCTGCGCGTGGGGGTCGAGGCCGATCAGGCCCCGCCCCGCCTGCCGCCCCTGCCGCAGCGTGCGCCCGCGCGTCCGATGGACACGGTCAAGGTATACGGGCACGGGCCGGTACCTCTGTACCGTCGGGAAGCGCTGGCGCCGGAGCAGGTGATCGCGGGCCCGGCCCTGTTGTCCGAGGCCGTGGCCACCACCTGGCTGGCGCCGGGCTGGCATTGCCGGGTGGATGCCTGGGGCAATCTTCTGCTGGTGTCAGCCTTGGCCTGAAATAGGGATCAACCTTACCGTGTCGGTGGCTGTACGCACGGCCAGCCAGCGACCGTCGGGTGAGATCGCCAGCAGACGTGCAGCGTCATTCATACGCCCGCTGTCCAAGGGAATCGGTGCCAGTCGAGAGGCAGACCAGACATTGCTGACAAGATCGTAACGCCACAATTCGGCGTGTCGTGCAGTTGTACCGCCTCGAGCCGACGGCCCCGCTCCGGGCATTCCCTGGCCGAGGTCGTGCAGCAGCCACAAGCGCAGGCCATCGGCTGTTGCCGCGGCTGGTCCGAACCAGAAACCGCCCGCCGGTAGCGCCAGTTCGTGGGCAAGTTGTAGTCCGCTGCCCGAAAGGGGGTCGGAGTTTGTGAGCAGGTCGAGGAGCGAAGTGTGCTCTGTGGGCTCTGCGCGTTCCAGTGCCACCAGTTTGCTCCCGCTGCCAGTCAGGATGGTGGCCCACAGGAAGGGGCCGCCCCGACGGGGGCAGGTGCTCCAGATCCATTGTTTGCCGAGGACCTTGCGTTGGCCGGTGTGCAGATCCAGCAGCCAGACTCGGGACCCGCTGCACAGAACCATGAGATGCGTATCGGGATCTTGTCCTCCCCTGCTCTCTTGGCGCCGTTGCGCCCGTTCATGCGCTCCTTGAACAGGAGCGGGTAACGGCTGTGCAGCCCTTGGGGGGGCGCCTGAGTAAAGGGGGCGGCTCTGGAGCAGGTGCGGAGCAGTCCGATCCCCGGCGGAGAAGGCAAAGACCTGTCCTGACTGGGCCAGTGCATAAATTCCTACCATCGGGGTGCCCCTTGCATTGCGGCGCCAGCCCAGCAGGTGTGTATCATCCACCCAGGCGAGGGGTACAAAGCCGGGTTCCACTGTCTCTGGCTGGAGTGTCTCGGGGTCAAGGAAAACTGCTACGGCACCCGGAAGATCCTGCACCCAGCTGACCAGGTATTGGTTGCCGCGGAGGATGCCTACACGCAGATTCGCCAGTTCCACCCGTACGGGTTCGTTTCCGGGCACCTGCTCGGTTCGTGTCTCAACCCGTGCTCGGCCATGCCAGATCGGGATGCGACGCTTCTCTTTCAGTTGCCCGTCGCGGAGCTCCAGCAGACGCAATCCCAGCTCGCGTACCCAGCGCATTCCCTTGATCTGGTGGCGGGCCAATTCGGGGTCGTTGCGCACGCTTTCCACGAATGCCTGAGTCAGGGCACGGGCTAGGCGGTCACCGATCGACTTTGCGTCCGGGCGGGTATGGGTCAATTCATCGACGATCTGCCCCACAGGCAGCTGTCGCCAGCGTTCCAGTTCTGCCCTTGCCGCATCGCGTTCGGCTGCGGTCGCCGTTTCCACCGTGGCATAGGGCACTAGCAGGCGATGGTCATCGACAAACAGCAGATCTCCCCAAGGAACTGGCAATCCGGAAATTTCCGTGGCGCGCTCGCCCGCTGTGGCAAGCATGGGGAAGTACAGTCCCATCAGCAGCAGAATGACCCATGATCGAATCATGGCGAGTTTCCTCCACTATCGATCTCAAGCATAGTGTGCAGCTCTATTTCACTGACATCCTTTAGTACATGTGCCTTGGGCGGTTGCCCGAATTGAGTGGCTCGTATGCGCAGGCGTACGGGGATGTGGTGACCATGGCGGCGGTCGCCATGCTGGCGGAGCAGGCGCAGGACGGTCGGGTCGACCGGATACAGGAAATCGACAGGACCAAGATACCAGCTGTCAAATTCCTGCCCGGCAGTCGGGGTGCGTACCAGCCGGGGTTTTAGGGGGGGTTGCCATTCGGCCATGCCAGGTACCTGGATGGTGCCACCCTGCTCATTGGGGATCTCGAGCAGGGAACCTGCTCCTGAAGGGAACAGCCACAGGCCGAGTGAGTCGATCCGCACCGGGGTGTTGAAATGGAAGCGGAAATGTAATCCGTTCCGTGCTGCATGGGTGTGCACCTTCACTCCGGGTGATACGAGGTCCGCAGTGACCGGAACAAACCGGATGGTTTCCCGGGCTGTTGTGTTGAAAAACCCTGATACCCACCCCCTGCGCTTCAGAATCACTGTTTTTAGCCAGAACCGGGTCGGTGGCCGTTGTAGGGGTGTCAGGTCGATGTCTCGTGAGGGGATCACGAACAGTCCGTCCTTCTGCAGCGAGACGATACCCGTGGTGTTGATGGTGAGTGGGTGGCACGCGTTCGGGTCGTTCAGCGAACCCTTTGTGCTGCAGGTGACGGGTATGTAATTGACGATGACTCCGTGTGTCAGATCTTCGTGCGGAAGGTCGTCAGGGATATATCCGTACAAGCCATAGCGGTGGTTGCCAAAGGGAACCCAGTGGAACTGCAGCATGTGCCCGGCCTCCGGGTGTGCTGTCACCGTGCCGTTCGGCATGCGACATGCCGCCAGCGCAATGATCAGCAGCATCAGGCTCAGCAGAGCGCCGTGGCCACGCCCGAGGCGAAAGTGGGCAGCTCTCATTTACTCGCCTCCTTGTTCAGACCCAGGGCAACGGTCGCCAGGATCACGCTCGGCTGCTCCGTCTCCAATTCATGGCCGAGCAAAGCGCCCTTGCCGCGGAAAATGCCGCCAAGAACGAGTTGCTCGTCGAAGGGGATGGCATGGGTCCAGTGCAGGGTCACTGTGCCCCGGGTCTTCTCCAGCGCGGGCAGGGAAAGACGGGTCAGGGGCCGACCATTTTCCCCATCATGCAGCAGGATCACCTGTTCGGTGATTGCGACCACGCGACTGCCATCCAGACCCAGGCCGATGGGCCTGCCATCACAGCGCGGAATGTCGCGCAACCAGCGCAGATCACCTGCTTCGTTCCAGGAAGCAAGATAGCAATGGGCATCCGGCATCTCGTCATCCACACCTGTTTCCAGTCGTTGTCCGCTGGTGGCCACGCCGTATTGATAACGGCCGAACAGGTAGGCATTGCCCGCCGCATCCACCGTCAGCAGTGGAAAGCCCTCGACACTTGCAGGGGCCACGCCACCGGCGGCATCGATGACGACGGTTGCAGGGGTGAGCGTTCGCAACCATCGGCCATGACCATCGGCATCCAGGTGCATCAGCAACGCCGCGCCCAGCGGTGGCCCCGGTTGGCGCTTTAGCATGGACCGGATCTGCTCGACCAGGGACGGTGGCAATCCACCTCTTGCCTGGACGTGGAGTTCGCTGAGGCCTGGACTGCTGGCAGAATGACCATCGATTCGCAGCTGGCCGCTGAACAGCGCCACGGCCCACACGCCCGCGGGGCCTGCGGCCACCCCCTGACCCGGTGTCCACGAGAAGGACGCCTGCCCGTGGATGGGCCCTGGAGTGGTCACCAGCACATCCTGTGACCATGCCCCCACGCGCTCCAGCCTGGGGTAGGGGGTGTGCCCTGGCACGTTCGCATTGCGCGCGACATAGATGGCGCGATCATGCCCTGCCATTGCGATCCCTTGCGAGCCGGCATCCAGTTTGATGCGCTGGCTGCCATCAATACCCAGACGAGCGAGGAAATAGCGGGCAACGGGGTGGTTGGGCAGGTTCGCGCCACCTGTGATCCAGACGCCTCCGCGTTCGGCCACCATGGCGGAAATGCCATAGGCGCGATCTCCACCCTTCGCCACATCATCCTGCAGAGCACTGAGCAGCGGAACCCGCCCATGCCGCCACAGCCCCACCACTGCCGTACCCGCGGCCGAGCGCTTCGCAGCCAGCACATCAGTAAATGACGGAGGCATGGATGATGCAGGCTGGCTTGGCGCCCGAGGTTCTACGGCAAACCAAATGCCATCCGTGGCTATTGTCAGTGCCTCAAGCCGTTGCGCTCCTTGTACCAGCAGCAGCGATTGTGCGGGCCATGCCACTGGGGAGCTGAGAAGGGCGATCAGCAGGCAGATTATGGGCAGCCGTGGGCGCGATACATGCAATGCAGTCTGCCACATGGTTCGGTTACCTCCCGTGCCAGCGTTTTGTCAGGTCTTCAACGATCTCCCGGGTCTGTGGATTGCGCCGGAAGCGAGCGATGTCCGGTTCCAGGGCGGCACCTCTGTCGCCAAGGCCATTGATCATGTGTGCCAGGATCAGTAGACGCACTTGGTCTGCAGGGTCGTCGGGATTGAGCGATTGTAGCCGCCTGCGAAGCCAGGTTACTTCGTCCGGTGGGATGGATCTGCCGGGGGGCGGACTGAAAAAGCGCGTCGGATCTTCCACATTGAGCAGCGCAGAAAGCCGGGCAGGATGCCGCCAGAGATGTTCCACATACAGGCGTGTGGCCTCGGGTCCCATGGCATGAATAGCCTCCAGCGGAGAAGCGCTCGAAAAGTGGCCGCTCAGATAGCGATCGGCCAGCTCGAACACCTTTTCGCGCCGTTTCATCAATGCCGCGCTGTCGGTGCTGACAGCACGCTCTATCAGCAGTCCACGCAGGCTGTCTTCCCAGTTTTCGTGA
>RFHG01000004.1 GCA_003696465.1 Gammaproteobacteria bacterium
CCTCGGCCCGCGCAGCTATGCCATCATCGAACAGGGCATGATCTCCCGGCTGATCGAGGCCAAGCCCGAGGAACTGCGCATCTATCTGGAAGAGGCCGCAGGCATCTCCAAGTACAAGGAGCGTCGCCGCGAGACCGAGAACCGCATCCGGCATACGCGCGAGAACATGGATCGTCTCAATGATCTGCGCGAGGAAATCGAAAAACAGCTCAATCACCTGCAGCGGCAGGCGCGTACCGCAGAGAAGTTCAAGGAATTCAAGGCAGAGGAACGTCGGCTGAAGGCGGAACTGATTGCCCTGCGCCTGCAGGCCCTGGCCGCCGAGCAGGAGGCGGGCAGTCGTGCCCTGGCCGAGGCCGAGACGGCGGTGCAGGAAATCATGGCCCGTCTTCGCGCGCTGGAGGCGCAGGTGGAGAAGGACCGCGAAGCCCATGTCGAGGCCAACGAGGCCTTCAACGAGGTGCAGGGGCGTTTCTATGGTATTGGCAGCGACATCTCGCGTCTGGAACAGTCCATCCAGCATGCCCGCGAGATGCGCCAGCGGCAGAAGAACGACCTGCGTGAGGTCCGTACCCAGCTCGAATCCGCCGAGGCCCTGTCGGCCGAGGACCGGCAGCGCCTGCAGGCGTTGCAGAGCGAGATTGCCGGGCTGCAACCCGAACACGACGAAGCCCTGCGCCTGCGCAACGAGGCACAGGAGGCGTTGTCCGAGGCCGAGGCCGAGATGGCGCGCTGGCAGAGCGAATGGGAGGCTTTCAACCGCCGGGCGGCCGAACCCAGCCAGCAGGCCCAGGTGGAACGCACCCGCATGGAGGCCCATGAGCGGCAGATCGCCCAGATCGCGGAGCGCCGCAGGCGGCTGGAGGAAGAACTGGCCCGGCTGACGTCCAACGCCGACGATGCCGAGCTGGAGGCACTGGCCGCGCGTGCCGCAGAGACCGAGGCGGCCACGGCAGAACGGCAGCAGCATATCGAGGCCCTGTTGCAGCGCATCGAGCAGCAGCGGGAGCAGAATCGTGAACTGAATCGCCGGCTGGACGAGGAACGCAGCGCCCAGCAGCGCGACCGTGGCCGACTGTCCTCGCTCGAGGCCCTGCAGCAGGCCGCGATGGCCGAGAGCGGTGACCAGGCCTGGCTGGAGCGCAACGGCCTGCTGGATGCCCCGCGTCTGGCCCAGCAGATGAATGTCGAGCCGGGCTGGGAGACGGCCGTGGAAACGGTACTGGGCCCGTGTCTGGAAGCCGTGCAAGTGGAGGCACTGGAGGCGGTGAGCGAAGCCGTGGCCCGCCTGGAACAGGGCGATCTGGCCCTGGTCGAGGCCCGGGCGGCTGCAGCCTCGGTCGAGGACAACAGCCTGGCCGCACGGATTCTTGCGCCCGGGCATGCCCGCGGCCTGGTGGCCGGGATTCGCGTGGCGGAGAACCTTGCCGAGGCGCTGGCCATGCGTTCGGCCCTGGGGCCCGGCGAGTCGGTGGTCACCCGTGACGGCATCTGGCTGGGCCCCAACTGGCTGCGGGTGCAACGTGGGGCGGAGGCCCATGCCGGAGTGCTGGCACGCGAGCAGGAGATCAAGCAGCTGCGCGCAGCCATCGAGCAGCGTGCCCACGAGATCGAGCGCCTGTCCGCGGAGCTGGAGCAGGGGCGGGAGACACTGCGCGCCCTGGAGAAGGAACGCGAACAGGTACAGGCCGAGATCAACCGCGCCCATCGCGAACTGGCCGACATCAATGGCCAGCTCAACAGCCGCAGGGCGCGCCTCGAGCAGCTGGGCATTCGCCGCAAGCGGATCGAGGAAGAACTGGCCGAGCTGACGGAGCAGCGCGGGCGCGAAGAGGAAGGGTTGGCCGAGGCCACCAATCGGCGCAACCGCGCGGTGACCGAGATGGAAGCGCTGAGCGGTGAGCGCGAAGCGCTCAATGCCCGCCGCGAAACGCTGCGCCAGCGACTCGACGAGGCGCGGCGTCAGGCAAACGAACAGCGGGACCGCGCCCACCAGATCACCCTGCGCATGGAGACCATGCGCACCTCGCAGACCTCGATCGAGGACAACCTGAAACGCGTCGAGCAGCAGATCGAGTCCCTGCGCAAGCGGGCCGGGGAGCTGGAAGAGGCAATTGGTTCGAGCGGTGACCC
>RFHG01000247.1 GCA_003696465.1 Gammaproteobacteria bacterium
ATCCCCGTAGCCGATTCCGATCACGCAGGCCACCTTCCACCCTTCGGGCAAACCGACCAGCTCACGGATGTAATCCTCGGCGCTGGTCGTCTCGTCATGCGCCCGCAGGCGAATCTGCGCCCAGCAGCTCTCCAGCCCCAGGGACAGGGCTGCCATCTGCAGCAGGATGGCGGCAATGCTGCAGTCTTCGATCCAGACATCGGAGCGCTCGGGATCGGCGGCGACCACCACCGCCAGCGGCGCGCCGGCGACAAAGGCGCTGCCGTGCTGCTTGGCCTGCCCCAGCGCCCGCAGCAGCCGCGGGTCATCGACGAAGATGAACTGCCAGGGATTGCGGCCGCGTGAGGTCGGCGCGCGCAGCACCGCCTCGCGCAGCAGTTCTATCTTCTCCTCCTCGACCTTCTTCTCCTTGAACTTGCGCACACTGCGCCGGCGGCGCAGCAGCTCCAGCAGCGAATCCTGAGACATCAGTACTTCTCCAGGTATTTGTCGATGGCCGCCGCGGTCGGTTCGGGAATCGAGAAAAACTCGACCCCGAAGCCCTGCGGCAGCTTGAGATTCTTGCGCGGAAAGCCCTGGTTGATCCAGGCGACGCGGCCACCGGCCTTGAGCGGATCGGCACAGACGAGCGGCAACATGAACTGCAGCTCGATGTTGTGTTCGGGCGGCAGTTCATCCCGATACTCGATGTACATGCCGTGCCGGCTGATATCGAAGGCCCGGCCACGGCACTGCTGTCCGGCGATGGTGAAGTCGACGGTCATCTGGCAGGGGACCCGCCGCTCGCGCCGCTCGATGTGGAAGATGAAGCGGTGTCCGAGGTTGAGAAACTCCTCCTTGCCGAACGGCTTGGTCAGGTAGCCGTCACAGCCGCAGTCGCGCACGTCCTCGACCGAGGCGTCCCGTTCAGGGGTGAAGATGACAACCACCGGGATGTTGCAGGTGCGGGCGTCCTTCTTCAGCCGCCGGCAGCATTCCAGCCCGTCCACCTCAGGCATGCCGGCATCGAGATAGATCAGGTCGGGGCGCTTCTGCACCGCCAGGTCGAAGCATTCGATGGCACTGGCGGCGGTGAGCAGGTCGGCCGGGGTGCGCTTGAAGTAGGCGCACATGACATCACGGAAAAAGGGGATGTCATCGACCACCAGGATCAGCGGCCGTTCGCGCGTGCTGTGCGGACTCATGGGTTCTCCTTCCGGTCGGCGTCACCGGTGGTGAAGGTCTCCGGCAGGCCGCAGCGCTCGGGAATCTGGAAGGGGACCGGATAGCGGATACCGGCCTTGTGGGTCGCCTCCAGCCCTTCGATGACCTCGGCGGCACGCGCTCCGGGAAAGGCAATAATCATCTCGTCGTCCTGGGTCATGGCAAAACGCCGGTCGCCGAGGCAGGGGATCTCGATCACCGGTTCCCCCTCGATGACCACCTGGGCGACACCGCGGCTGCAGACCCCGGCATCCCCCGAGGAGCGCATGACGAACTCGCCGCCGCGTTGCCACAAAAAGGCCTGCACGAAACGCATCGCCTGGGCGGTGTTGCCGTAGATCACCACGGCGTCGGGCACAAGATCGGTTACCACAGGCTTGTCAAGCGGCCAGGTGAGAACCCCGGCA